>JAOBWQ010000098.1 GCA_025463425.1 Ilumatobacteraceae bacterium
TGGGCGCGATGAACATCGCGCTCGACGCGCCGGGCCTGAAGCCCTGCACCACCACGAGCAACTCCGGTGGCGACTACACGTGCTCGATGGTCGTCGACCTCGACGAGCTGAACACCGTGACGCCACCCCTGCCACTCCTCGTCGACGTGGTCGGGACCTTCCCCGACACGCCCGGGGTTGCGGCTCACGACACTGCGACGTTCGCTGCGTTCGCGCCACTCGACGGCGCACCGGCGACGCAGGCGGTCGATCTGATCCTCGATCCAGCATCGGTTCCGACGGTGGACGTCTCGGGAACGATGACGGGACCGCACGGACCACTGGCAGGACCGGTGATCGTGGAGATGGAGGTCCTCAAGGGGCCGCAGGGGAGCGAAGACGACGCCGACTTCCTCGAGTACGAATACCAGTACGTCACGCCGGATCCGACGACGGGTGCGTACTCGTTCTCGCAGCCGGTCACCGTCGGCGCGACCCACGTCATCATGCACGCTTGGGTCGGTGTCTCGAATCCCGAGTTCCCCGAACTGACGGTGCACGATCTGCACGTCGGGTCGAACCCGGTCACCTTCGACATCGCCTACCGGCCGCCCGTGCTGCAGGTCAGCGGCGTGTTCACCGGTCCCGGCGGCACCCCCCTGCAGGGTTCGTACACGGTGCGGGTGCAGGCAGAGAACAGCCACGGCGGCTTCCTCAAGGAGTACGACCACGTGGTCACTCCCGACTCGGCCACCGGCGCGTACTCGTTCGAGGACAGCCTGCCGCTCGACGCGGTGAGCGCGACGGTGTTCACGACGATCGGGCCGAACCAGTACCGGACCAACGCGGCCAACCTCGTGATCGGTCCGAACGCGGCCGTGCTCGACGCCGTCTACCGGCCGCCGACGGTGACCATCACGGGCACGGTGGTGAAGGCTGACGGCACGGGTGTCGCCGGGCCGTTGGACATGTACGTGACGCCGTCCGACGGGGCCGGGAACGCCACCGGAGGCTCGTACAACGTGTCGATCTTCCCTGCTGCCGCTGACGGTTCGTTCACGAGCACGCTCACGATGCCGAGCGGCACGGCGAAGGTCGACGTGGAGATCCGCCTCGATCACTTCACGGCGAACAACTACACGACCAGCCTCGGCGGGATCACGCCCGACTCGACATCGACGATCACGGTGCACGAGGTCTACGCACCGGCAACGTTGACGGTGCACGGCACGGCCAAGCAGTCCGGTGCGCTGCTCACGAGCGGAACGGTGATCATGGTGATCGGCGCCGGCACGTTCAACGCGGTGACGAAGTACGCGACGATCCAACCCAACGGCACCTTCAGCGCGACCACGGTCGTGCCCGCCGGTACCACCACGTCGGACATCAATGCGAACATCCTGGGCAGCCCGGACTCTTTCCAGGGCTCGGCCACGAACATCGTCGCTGGACAGGCCAGCGACCTCGTGCTGAACATCGATGATCATCCCGTCCGCGTCCACGTGTCGGGTTTCATGAGGGCGCTCGGCTTGCCGGCCGTGCAGAACTACGTCTTCATCCTGGGTGTCGACGTGAACGGCAAAGCAACGGGCACCGTCGCGGGCTTCGCCAACCCCAGCACGGTCGACGGGTCGTACTCCGTCGATCAGTTGCTGCCGACCGCCACGGACTCCGTCTCCATCCAGGTCAACCTGCGCAGCGCTGGCTCGTCCGTCACCTCCTACGTGTACCTCCCTGCGAATGCCCCCAACCACACCGCCCCCGACGTCGTCAACAACTTCGTCGTCAGCGGCGACACGTCGTTGTACAGCCTCCGCGGCACGGTGCTCGACGGCACGCACGTCGACCCGTCGCTGAACCAGCTCGACCTCGACGTGCGCTACTACACGACCGGTCACGTCGAGGCCGGGCACGGCACGGTGTCGATCCCGGTCGGCGCCGACGGCTCGTACTTCTGGAACCCGGAGACGCCACTGATATCGGACTACGAGAGCATCGACGTCACCGTCACCAACCTGCTCGGCGGTCCCCAGACCCACACCATCGCGCTCACCCCGCCCGGCGTCCACGCCGACACCTGGAACGTGGTGTTCGACAACCCACAGTCGTACGACTTCACCGGCACGCTCGTCGATCCGGATCCGTCTGCGTACCCGCCCAACCAGCTCGTCGTGACCACCTACGTGTTCGATCCGGATGCATTCGACCAGACGCCGCCCTACGCACCATCGACGACGCAATCCTTCGACCTCACGCCGGATGCTGGCGGGACGTGGGACCAGCTGGTGGTGATCCCTGACGAGGCGACGATGGTGAAGTACCAGGTGCTGATCCATGGTGTCGACCAGGGTTGGACGCGGGTGTACCGCCGTCAGGCTGATGATCCTCCGACGGTGACGTTCGACATCGACCTGACGGGCCGCACGCTCACACTCGACGGGAACGTCGCCACCCTGGGCGTGCCGACCGACGATCCCGACGTCACGACTCCCTGCGCGGTGGGCCCGTTCCTGTTCCGCTACACCTTCGTCGGGTTCACGAGTGAGCCCGACGAGTCACAGCAGACGGGATACCCCACAACGTGGCCGGACGCCGAGATCAGCGCCGGCATCATCGTGATGCCGGACCCGACCACGAAGGAGTTCGCCGTCTCGATGAACGTTCCCGCCGACGTGACCTTCGGGTACGCGGTGCGCGACTTCAGCGATGCGAACGGCGACATCTACGCCGTTCCGAACGGCTTCAACACGGGGGGATGGTACGGGCTGAGCCTGGCGACCGAGAACGAGCCGCACTACGGGTACGGCACCACGGAGACCATTGATTGTCCCGTCCGCCCCGCCGGCGGGTGACGCGGCGCTTGTCCGGTCTGCATGGCCGAGAACGACACCATCACTGATCCGCCACGCTGCTCCTGGGACGTGCGACAGCTCGTAGAGTCGCGAGACGTGGGACGGCGATCGGCGGACGGTTCTGAGATCGGAAGGTGAGTCCGCTGCGCCCGTGACGAGCGCCGAACCGTTGGTCAGGCGGCGCCGACTGGTCGACCTCTGCGCGGCATCACGGGTTGTCGTGCTGGAGGCCCCCGGCGGGTACGGCAAGACGACGCTCGCCGATCAGGTCACCGCGTCGAGCTCGGTCGTGGTCCGCGCCTATCTCGGCGAGGGCGAAGGGACGCCGTCTCGACTCGCATCGCGCCTGCGCGATGGTGCGCGCGCGGCGGGGCTCGATCTCGTCGCCGAGGCCGGCGCTGCCGAGAGCGACCCGCTCCGCCAACTGGACGAGATCGTCGGTGCGCTGGTGCGTGACGT
>JAOBWQ010000114.1 GCA_025463425.1 Ilumatobacteraceae bacterium
CGGACGTCAACGCCGGCGACAATTACCACGATGATGACCCGGCGCTCACCGATAGCCGACTGCGCAGACGTTGACCACCGCGCAGGCGTGCCATCAGGAGCTCGTGAGGATGACGAGCCGCTGGGTCGCTCGGGTCATCGCGACATAGCGGTAGACCGACGCTTCGATCACTCCGGCACGCATCCCGAAGTCCTCTGGGTCGATGAGGACCACCAGGTCGAATTCGAGCCCCTTCGAAAGCTCCGGGGTCAGCGACCGGACACGGGACGTTGCCGGCAGTGTCTCGTCGTGAAGGCCAGAAGTCGTTATGACGCAGGCGATTCCGTCGGTATGGGCGGCGAGCCAGCCGTCGAGGATCGGGCGCAGCTCCGACGTAGCTCCGTGCCTGATCGGGATGCCGTTGCTGCGGATGGATGTCGGCACGTTGGCGTCCGGGAGCACAGCTCGGATGACGGGCTCGGCTTGCGCCATGACCTCTTCCGGTGTCCGGTAGTTGATGCTGAGCGAGGCCAGCTTGATCCGGTCCAGGCCCACCCGCTCGAGCCGTTCCTGCCACGACTCGGTGAACCCGTGCCTGGCCTGGGCACGGTCGCCGACGATGGTGAAACTGCGAGATGGGCAGCGCAGTAACAACATTTGCCACTCCGCGTCGGTCAGTTCCTGAGCCTCGTCGACGACGATGTGGGCGAACGGGCCGGCCAGCAGGTCCGGGTCGGTTGTGGGCAGTGCACCCTGGTCGACCAGGGCATCCGCGAGGTGCCCTCCGCGCAGCATCGTCACCAGACCTGTGCCGTACTCGTCGTCGGCGACCGCGATCAGATCGTCGACGACGCCTTTCATGCGCTCGCGTTCGGTGGCCACGGCGGCATCGTGCCGGAGCTTGCGTCGTGACGCTTCCGGGTCGCCGAGTCGCTGCCGAGCCGCGTCCAGTAGCGGCAGGTCGGACACCGTCCAGGCGTGGGCGTCCGCACGCTGCAGCCGCCGAACCTCGTCGGGGCTGAGCCACGGAGCGCATTTGAGCAGGTAAGCGGGCACCGACCAGAGGTCCGCGACGAGGTCAGCAGCTTCGAGCAGCGGCCAGGCGCCGTAGAGGCACGCCCGCAGCTCTCTGTTCTGCTCCAGGAAATTGCGGAGCAGGTCGGCCGAGGCGTCGTCGCCATCGTGCTTGTCCAGCAGAATAGTGAGCAGTTCCAGCCAGATCTGCACGCGGGCTTCGTTGTGCGGCATACCGGGTTCAGCTGCTTCGAACGCCTCAGCCCAATCGTCGGCGCTCAGCCAGAGGTGGCTCCCAACGTTCGTCGTGACCGTCATCCCCGTGGTGGGCGGCTCCTCGTAAAATCTGACGGCCGTCTCGATCGCCTTCACCAGCTTCGCGGACGACTTGAGGAGCGCCACCTGCGGGTCGGTCTCGACCGCTGCTCTGGCTCCTTCGGCGACGAGGTCCCGGAGTGTGGTGGTCTGCACGTCCTCCTCCCCGAGGCTGGGCAGGACGTCGGCAACGTAGGTCAGATACGGGTGGTGCGGGCCGACGAACAGCACGCCGCCCTGCCGGTGACCGAGGCGCGGGTCGGAGTAGATGAGGTAGGCGGTGCGGTGCAAAGCGACGACCGTTTTGCCCGTGCCCGGACCTCCGTCGACGACAAGTGCTCCGCGAGATCCCGCGCGGATGATGGCGTCCTGGTCCGCTTGGATAGTGCCGAGTACGTCGCGCATCCGAGCCGTCCGGTTGCTGCCCAGGCTGGCGATGAAGGCGGACTGGTCATCGAGCGCGGCGTGCCCTTCGAAGCCGCCTTCGGTGAAGACCTCGTCCCAGTAGTCGGTGATTCGGCCGAGAGTCCAGCGGTATCGGCGACGGCTCGCCAGCCCCATCGGGTTGGCGTGGGTCGCTCCGAAGAACGGCTCAGCCGCAGGGGAGCGCCAGTCGAGCAGCAGCCGGCGACCCGCGCTGTCCGTGAGGCCAAACCGTCCGATGTACACGGGCTCCGGACTGTCTGCGGTGACGATGTGTCCGAGGCACAAGTCCAAGCCGAAGCGACGCAGCGCGCGCAGCCGAGCGTTGAGCCGGTGGACCTCCTCGTCGCGGTCCATCGCCGCCTGGCCTATGCCGCCAGGCGCTTGGAGCTCGGCATCGAGGCGGCGCGTCAGGTCGGCGATCGAGCGCTCAAGGCTCTGCGCGATGGCTGCGAAGTGCCGCTCGTCGACGGCGATTAGCGCCGGATCGGCCTTGGCGGCGAGATGGTCGGGCAGGTCAAAAGCGCTGGTATTCAAGGGGTTCGTGGACGGCAACACACACAATTTGTCTCTCCCGTGTCCGCAGGTTATTGGCCTCGGCCAGCGATTCTGCGGCACCACCCGGGTCTTGCGGCAAGCCCCCAAGTGCGCTATATCTTGAGAGTGGAGAGAGGCGGAATCCTCTCGTCTACCGAGGCACCTTGAAGCCCGCGACTGCTATCTGGTCCGTCACCGATTTCAGGTCGTAGCTCTCGTGATGACAACCCGACTCGTGCTGCTGGCCCGAACCAGCGTCGACATCCCTGTCAGCGAGCGCAGTAGCTTGCGTCAGCTCCGCCGCATCCCCTTGTAA
>JAOBWQ010000119.1 GCA_025463425.1 Ilumatobacteraceae bacterium
GTGTTCCGTCCGGCTGGTGGTGCACGTAGTGGAACTCGCCGACGCTGGTGTAGCCGGCCAGCAGCATCTCGGCGAACGTCGCAGTGGCGAGGTCGCGGTAGTTGTCCGGCGTCAAACGTGCGGCCACTGCGTACATCTGCTCGCGCCAGCTCCAGAAATCGCCCTCACCGCCGTGCGTCCGGCCGCGCAGCGCGCGGTGGAACGCGTGGCTGTGCGCGTTGGCGAACCCGGGGAGGGTGAGACCGGCCAGCCGCTCTGCTCCCCCGGCATCGGTTCCGTCGGCCACGGCGGTGATCAGGCCGTCGTCGATCTCGATCGTCACTCCTTCGGCCACGCCCTCAGCGAGCAGCGCGCGCTCGCACCACACCCGGCGCAACGCCTCGGCCATGACTCAGCTGCCCACGCGCTCGACGAAGGCGGTGATCCGCTCGATGAAGGCAGCCCGGTGGAACCGCTCGAACTGCTCCCACGTGGTCAGGGTTCGGGTGTCGGCCACACGGTCGACGAACAGCTTCCCGTCGAGGTGGTCGCACTCGTGCTGGAACGTGCCGGCCGTGAGACCGCGCTTGATCTCGTCGTGCTCGACACCATCGCGGTCGAGGTACGTCACCCGCACCGACACGTGCCGGCTGACGTCGCCGCGCAGGTTGGGCACGCTGAGACAGCCCTCGTTGATCACCACGATTTCGTCGTCGATCGGGGTGATCTCCGGGTTGACCACCACCGTGAGCGGGATGCGCGGCTTGTACGGGTAGCGCGGGTTGTCGTTGACCTCGATGACGGTGATCCGCACGTGCTCACCGATCTGGTTGGCCGCGATGCCGGCGCCGTTGGCGTGGCGCATCGTGTCGATCAGGTCGTCGATGATCTGCTGCATCGGCGGCGTCGACAGCTCCTCCACGCTGATCCGACGAGTTGGCTCGCGCAGCACCGGATGGCCGATCGTGACGATGTCGCGGATCATGGGTGTCAGTCTCGCGGCGCGGTCGGCATCGGCACGACGACCCCCCGGTCGGCAGCGACCTGCTGAGCCAGTCCGTAACCGGCGTCGGCGTGACGGATCACGCCCATCCCCGGATCGTTGGTCAGCACTCGCTCCAGCTTCTGCGCAGCCAACTTCGTGCCGTCGGCCACCGAGACCTGGCCGGCGTGGATGCTGCGCCCGATGCCGACGCCGCCTCCGTGGTGGATGCTGACCCACGACGCACCGGACGACGTGTTGACGAGCGCATTGAGCAGGGGCCAGTCGGCGATCGCATCGGAACCGTCGATCATCCCCTCGGTCTCCCGGTACGGCGAAGCCACCGAGCCGGAGTCGAGGTGGTCGCGCCCGATCACGATTGGCGCGCTGAGCTCGCCGCGCGCCACCATCTCGTTGAAGCGGAGACCGAGGCGATGTCGCTCGCCGTAGCCGAGCCAGCAGATGCGCGCCGGCAACCCCTGGAACGCCACGCGCTCGCTGGCGAGCCGCATCCACTTGTGCAGATCCTCGTGGTCGGGGAACTCCTCCAGCACGGCGCGGTCGGTGGCGGCGATGTCGGCGGGGTCGCCGGAGAGCGCCACCCAGCGAAACGGCCCGAGGCCCTCGCAGAACAGCGGCCGGATGTACGCCGGCAAGAAGCCCTCGTACTCGAACGCCCGCTCGTACCCGCCCAGCTGAGCCTCGGCGCGCAGGCTGTTGCCGTAGTCGAACACCTCGGCGCCGCCGTCCTGGAAGCCGACCATCGCCTCGACGTGACGCGCCATGGACTCGCGTGCCCGGCGGATGAACACCTCCGGCGACTCACGACGAAGCTGATCGGCGGCCTCCATCGAGAGGTCGCTGGGCAGGTATGACAGCGGGTCGTGAGCACTGGTCTGATCGGTGACGATGTCGGCCGGGAAGCCGTCGGCCAACAGCCGAGGCACGATGTCGGCGGCGTTGCCGACGAGCCCGATCGACACGGCCCGCCGTTCTGCCTTGGCGGCAGTGCAGCGGGCGATCGCGTCGGCGTAGTCGTCGGCCAGCTCGTCGAGGTAGCGGGTGTCGAGCCGCCGCCGGACCGAGACCGGATCGATGTCGATGCACAGCGCGACGCCGCCGTTCATCGTGACCGCCAACGGCTGTGCGCCGCCCATCCCGCCGAGCCCGGCCGTCAAGGTGATCGTGCCCGCCAGCGTGCCACCGAAGCGCTTGCGCGCGATGGCCGCGAAGCACTCGTAGGTGCCCTGGAGGATGCCCTGGGTGCCGATGTAGATCCACGAACCAGCCGTCATCTGGCCGTACATCGTCAGGCCCTGGTGCTCGAGGCGGCGGAACTCGTCCCAGTTGGCCCAGTCGGGAACCAGGTTCGAGTTGGCCAGCAGCACTCGGGGAGCCCACTCGTGGGTACGCATCACGCCGACCGGCTTGCCGCTCTGGACCAGCATCGTCTCGTCGTCGGCCAGCGTCGTCAGCGTGCGGCACATCACATCGAACGCTTCCCACGAGCGTGCTGCACGTCCGGTGCCTCCGTAGACGACGAGATCGTCGGGACGCTCCGCGACCTCGGGGTCGAGGTTGTTGCACAGCATCCGCAGTGCTGCCTCCTGGGGCCAGCTCTTGCAACTCAACGTGGTGCCGCGTGCGGCCCGTACTTCGCGTGCACCGATCATGTCGTGCTCCTGCCTTTCGTCGAGGTCGCCTTCGTCGAGGTTGCCCGTGCCGTGATCACGCCAGCTCGCCGACCGCTTCAGTGACCGCATCGACCACTGCGCCGGAGCGCACGATCTGCTCGACGATCGCCAGCTCGGGGGACAACCAGCGATCGGGACCTGCACCGGCGACCTCGGCGCGGATCACCGCGAGCGCTGCGGCCGTGCCGGCACCGGGCTGCAGCGGATGACGGAGGTCGATGGCCCGCGCCGCGCACGTCAGCTCGACGGCGAGGATGCGCGTCAGGTTCTCGACGGCGGCGCGGAGCTTGCGCGCCGCGTTCCATCCCATCGAGACGTGGTCTTCCTGCATCGCGCTCGTCGACATCGTGTCCGTGCTGGCCGGCACGGCGAGGCGTCGGTTCTCGGACACCATGGCCGCCTGGGTGTAGTGGGCGATCATCATCCCCGAGTTGACGCCGGCGTCGGTCGACAGGAACGGCGGCAGACCGAACGAGCGCGAGGTGTCGAGCATTCGATCGGTCCGGCGCTCCGACAACGCGCCGAGGTCCGCGACGGCGATCGCGAGGAAGTCGAGCACGTACCCGATCGGTGCGCCGTGGAAGTTGCCACATGACTCGACGCGACCATCGGGGAGGATCATCGGGTTGTCGATCGCGGCGACGAGCTCTCGGTCGGCGATGGTGCGGGCGTGGTCGACCGTGTCCCGAGCGGCACCGTGCACCTGCGGGGTGCAGCGCAGCGAGTATGCGTCCTGCACCCTGCCGTCGCCGTGGCGGTGGCTGGCGACGATCGACGATCCGGCCAGGATTCGCCGCAGGTTCGCAGCCGAAGCCGCCTGGCCGACCTGCGGGCGCAGCGCCTGCAGGTCCGCGGCGAAGGCGCGGTCCGTGCCGAGCAGCCCCTCGACCGACATCGCGGCCACGATGTCCGCGGTCTGCAGCAGGCGGCGGAGATCGTGGATCGCCATGCACAGCATCGCGAGCATGCCGTCGGTGCCGTTGATCAGCGCCAGGCCCTCCTTCTCGCGCAGCACCAGCGGGATCAGGCCGGCGGCGGCGAGGGCATCGGCTGCGGAGATCAGCTCCCCCGCTGCGTCGCGCGCCACACCTTCGCCGACCAGCACCATCGCGACGTGGGACAGCGGGGCCAGGTCACCGCTGGCACCGAGCGATCCGTACTCGTGCACGACAGGCGTGATCCCCGCATTGAGGAGCCCGACGAGGGCCTCGGCCACCTCGGGCCGTACGCCGGAATAACCGAGGCAGAGGCTGCGCGCGCGCAGGAACATCAGCCCACGAACAACCTCGCGCTCGACCTCGGGTCCCATGCCGGCGGCGTGCGACCGCAGCAGGGCGAGCTGCATCTCGGCTGCCCGCTCGGCGGGGATGATCACACTGGCCAACGACCCGAAGCCGGTGGTGACGCCGTACACCGGGATGTCGCCGGCGACGATGCCCTCGATCACTGCAGCGGTCCCGCGCATGGCGTTCGTGGCGTCCTCGGCCACCGAGACCGGTGCGTCGTAACGGGCCACGGCCACGACCTGATCACCACTGGCGCCGTGTGACGACAGGTGGACGGGATCGTTGTAGACTTTCACCATGCGCAATGTAGCACTGCACAGTGAAACCGCAAGCGCGACGATTCGTGCCCACCCCCGGTCGTCCGAGCGCGTGCTGCAGCTCTTGCTCGCGGTCGGCGGTTCGCCGACGCCACTGAGCCTCACCGAGGCAGCAGCCGTCGTCGGTCTCGTGCCCAGCACAGCACTGCGCCAGCTGCGTTCGCTCGAGGCGGCGGGGTTGCTCGAGCGCGACGATGACGACCAGCTCTACCGGGCCGGCCCTCAGCTGGTGGAGCTCGCCCGCACCGTCTTCGTCGGCCGCTCGCTGGCCAGTGCCGCGCAGCCGTTCCTCGACCAGCTCGCGGCCGTCACCGGCGAATCCGTGTACCTCGCTGTCGGCGAAGGCGCTCGCCGCGCGGCCTACGTGGCCACGGCCCCCGGCCAGCACGCGCTGCGCCACAGCGGCTGGCTGGGTCGTACCTTTCCCACGGTGTCGACCGCCGTCGGCGCAGCACTCGCCGGCCGGGTCGATGGCGACGGCGTCATCGCGCGCGAGAACACGCTCGAGGCCGGCATCACCGCGGTCAGCTCACCCGTTCGGATCAACGCGGAGATCGTCGCGGCCATCACCCTCGTCGGCCCCACGTTCCGCCTCGACGGTGAGACGTTGACGAGCGTGCGCAGCGCGGTTGCCGACGGAGCGGCGCAGCTCTCCGACTCGCTGGGCACCACGTCGCTCGGCGACCGCCCGATGCGTTGACGCAAAGGGGCGTGGACAACCCAATGCGGGCTCGCTGAATCCGACGCCTAGGTCGCTGCCTGAGCCACCGTGCCGGGACCGGATTCGCTCACGATGCACGAGTGGATCTGCTTGGTCAGCTCGTGGATCGACTTGACGATCTCATCGGCTTCGAGGTTGGTGGCGTAGTCGTGGTTGGCGAGGTCGCTGGAGATCTGGTCTTCGCGCTTTGCCGCGATCAGCAGGATCGCCCCCTGCATCGCGGCGAGGCAGGACAGGATCAGGTTGAGCAGGATGAACGGGTACTTGTCGAACCCGACGCCGCGGTTGCCGATCATCCAACCGGCCAGGAACACCAGCGCGCCGATGACGAAGCCCCACGAGCCCATCCCGTTGCGCAGCGCGTCCGCCGCACGCTCGCCGCGGGTCAGCTGAGATCGATCGCGCAGGGCCGGGTGGTGCGCTGACCGTCGCCTCGGCGACGGGGTGGCGGACGCAGCGAGTGCACTGGCGGGTGTCGGCGGATCTTGCGGTTGGCTCGCGTCGGTCATGCTGCGACGCTAGGTGCCACCGTCAGTCCCGTCGTCGCGGGCCCTCGGTCACCTCGTCGACGACAACGGAACGGACGCCGAACCCATGGCCGCTTCCGGCCGCTCGACCGTGCCGTCCGGGCGACGGGCGAATCGATCGGCCTCGGTGCCGTGCACCGGCCCATCGGCCGGCCACGGCCATCCGCCGAAGCCGGTGCGCCGGTAGTCTTCGAAGGCCTGTTCGACGCCCGCCCGGTCGTTCATCACGAACGGTCCGTACTGCGCGACCGGTTCGGCGATCGGGCGGCCCTGGAGGATCAAGCACTCGGCGCCGCCGGCAGTCGACAGCTCGACCTCGTCCGCTGCGCGCAGCACGGCTCCTGTCGATGGGTCGAGATCGACGCCGCCGACGTTCAGCGACGTTCCCGTGAAGAAGTAGAGCGTGCGCATCGTGTCCGGGTGGCGAGCGGCAGGCAGCGTCCACGACGAGCCGGGTTCCATCCGAGCGTGCCAGATCGCGACGTCGCTGTCTGCCCGCGATGCCCAGGAGCTCGGCGGCGGGGCGAGCGCGTGGGCATCCGCCAGCCGACCGGCGATCACCGTCACCTCCGCACGAGCCCCATTGCGGTCGACGACGTGGCGCGGGATCGACTCGTCCCAGAACATCTCGAAGTGCGGTTCGGCCATCTTGTCCGCGCGGGCGAGGTTGACCCAGATCTGGAACAACTCGGCAGGGTTCGGTGCGCTCGTTTCCAGCAGCGGGAACATCTCGGCGTGGACGATGCCGCTGCCGGCCGTCAGCCATTGCACATCTCCGCGTCCGTAGCGGGCCGCTGCGCCGAGCGAGTCGGCGTGGTCGACCAGACCCCGGCGCACGTACGTGACGGTCTCGAACCCACGGTGGGGATGCTGCGGAAAGCCGGGCACCGTGTCGCCGTGGTACATCCGCCAGCCGTCCACGCCCGCGAAGTCCGAGCCGATGTCGCGACCGGCCAGCGATGCCGCCGGACCGAACTCACCGTTGCCGGCGGGGTAGCTGTCGTCGTGGTGCACGCAGAACAGGAACGGATCGACCGTCGGCCACTGCATGCCCAACGCGAACGTGTGCTGCACACTGGTGCTCATCGGTCCAGCCTATGGCGGCGCCGGTGAACGAGACTGCAGCTGGGGTTCAGGACACCCGTGCGACGTGACGGGGAGCGGCGACCTCGTCGGTCGGCGCCGAGTCGTCGTTCCGCGACCGTTGGTCGGCGGCCAGCGACGAATCTCGGCGCGTCTTGCGTCGCGCCAGGGCTGCCCCCACGGCGAGCACCGCAAGGACGCCGCCGAGGATCCACGGCGCACGGCTGCGGCGCTTCGAGGGCAGGGTGACCGGCACCTTGTGGATCAGCGAGTGAGCCAGCTGGCCGGCCGCGGTGGCGACGCTCGATGCGGCGTCGAGTCCGACGTCGGCGGCATTGCGCCCGATCTCCACGGCTTGGCTGCCGAGGTCGGTGGCCGTGCTGACGGCGTCATGAGCGAACGAGGTGACGGTGTCGGTCAGTGTCATGTCTCCTCCCGTACCCGGGACGGCGGCCTGCCAAACCGCAGGCCGATCGCCTCAGCCGCCGCCGAGGACGCCGTGCAAGATCGTCCCGACCGGGATCGATGGGATCGTCAGCGGCGGGATCGTCACCGGCAGGGTCGGGAGCGCCGGCAGGGAGCTCGCTGAGATCGGGATCGACGGAACCGTCAGCGACGGGGCCACCGTGATCCCGACCCCCGGAACGGTGATCGCCGAGGTGCTGATCGCTGGCGTGCCGCCGACCGGGATCGACACGCTGACGCCGAGCGGGATCGTGACGACGGGAACCGTGACGCCGACGCCGACGGAGGCGCCTCCGCCTCCGACCTGGACGTCGACCACCGCGCCACCCCCACCCGCGATCGGAACGGTGACACCAGCGGCGATGGTGCCGTCAGCAGCGCCGGCGGAGACCGCGACGCTGGTGCCGGTTCCGCCTGGGAGCGGGATTGTGATCGACACCGGAGGCACGGTCGGGACGGTGTTGCCCGGCGCGCTGGGCACCGTCACGATGGGCGTGGTCGGGTCACCGGTGGGGTGCGTGATGGCCCCGGCGGCGTCAGAGATGAGGGAGTCGGTTGGCGCCGAGGTTGCCGTTGCTGCACCAGACGAGGCACCGCCGTCACCGACTTCCCCGGAGGCATCCACAGTCGATGACGGCAATGACGCCGCCGAGACGGCAACGCCGGCCGCAGGAACACCACCGGAGCCGGATCCCGGAACGGACGACTTCGGTGACCCCCCTGGAACATGCACGGATCCGGTGGCATCGGTGGCGACGGCGGATCTCGCGGGGGTGCGTGGCGCATCGGTGGACACGATGGCCGCCGCAGGCACGAGGATCGCACCGAGGACGGCGACCTTGGCGAGGGTCGCCCCGCTCAACGCTCCGAACGACCAGCCCCCAGCGGTGGCGACAGGAATCGCGCCGCCGACGAGCGCAGCGCCGGCGCCGGCCGCCCCGAGGCCTGCCCCGAGCAGTGGAGCAGGACCGGTGAGGGTGCGCAACGACGAGTTCAGATCGCGGAGCTCGTCGACCGCGCAGCTGCATGGAATGCAGTTGACGAGGTGACGCTCGACGATCTCGCTGTCGACGTCGCCGGCATGACCGCGGACGTAGTGGGCCAGCTTGGGCGAGATCTTCGCGCATGCCGGCGACGTGTTGCGGGCCTGGTGCTGGGCGAGATATGCCTCGGCAAAGGCCTCGCGGGCCCGATGCGCCAACGCTGCGACGGCGCCGGGCCGACGGCCGAGCTGCTCGGCGACCTCCGATGTCGGCCGCTCCTCGACGGCGGTGAGCCACAGCGTGAGCTGCCAATCGGCCGAGAGCGAGGAGAACGCGCTGGCCACCAGCCCCTGCTCCGACAACCGGTCCGGATCTTCGAAGCAGACGCCGTTCTGCTCCATGACCGAGGGGTCGGTGCTGACGGCTCCTCCGGACCAGCGCCGCGACTTGCAGCTGTTGCGCACGCAGGCCATCAGGTACTGGCGGAAGTTGGTGCGGGGACCCGCACCGTTGCCGATCGCGGCGATCACCCCGGCGAACGATTCGTTGACGACATCGTCGGCGTCCTGGCGGGAGCGCAGGATGTGGCGGGCGACGTTGCGAGCGGCGTTCTCGTGCCGGCGATACAGCTCTTCGTATGCGCCGTTGTCATTGCCGATGCGACGCGCTTCATCGACGAGGTCGTCGTCGCTCAGCTGAGCAACGAACGGATCACGCAAACCTGTCCTCGTCCGTGTCTTGGTCGGCATCAGTTCCCCGAACATCTGTGAATGCTCCGTACCTCGGTTCGTCGCCACCGAAACACGCTGATGTCAGTGTAGATGACCAATCATCCGGGCGACGGGTCACGGGAAATGCCTTTCTTGTGTCTCGAGAGGTCGACGCGTCGTCCCATCTTCGTGAGCGGCGGCGTCGATGACCTGCGAGAAGGCGGATCAGGAGTCGGGCATGAGGCGCTTGCGGGCGGCCAATGATCGGGCGATCGAACCCCAGCCGATTGCGATCGCGCCGACGAGGCCGACGCTGGCGAAGTCGAAGCCGGTGACGGGCAAGGAGCCGTTGCTCGCGCGCTCCTGCTTCGGCGTCACCGCGGCATGCTCGGACGCGAAACCGGAGATCGCCCAGTTCGGAGCCGGGTTGAACGGCACCCCCGGCTCGGCCGTGGCGACGAGACCGGATGCCGCGGCCGGAGCGGCGGTCGGAGCCGCAGTTGGTGTCGCCGCCGGATTTCCGTTGGCGGCCGCTCCGACCACATCAGCCACCTGGGCAGGCACGGCGGCGACCGTGGCGATCAGGGGGCCGACGACCGGCTTGGCGATCGGGAGTGCAGCCGTGACGGTGTGCGCGACCGAGTTGCCGGCGCCGACCACCGCGCCGAGCGCGGGCGAAAGCGCACTGGGGAGCGTGGCGACCGGTAGGGCACCGATGTCTGCGGCGGGCAGCGAGTCGTGCACGGCGTCGACGGTCGGGTCGGCAGTGCTGACCACGGTGGCCACCGCGCCGGGGACGACGGCCAGGCTGGGCACGTCGTCGGCCGGCGTCGGCGCCACGTCGGCAAGGCCGGCGGCTGACGGGTCGACGGTCGAAGGGACCGATGGGAGGGCCGGCACCGTCGAGCCGGGATCGGGCAGGATGGGAACGGACAACTCGGGCACGGGCCGGTCCGGCAGCGGCAGCGGCAGCGCATCGACGATCGTCGTGCAGACCTGGTCGGCGGTGGGCAACACGCCACCGAGCGAGCCGCAGACCGCCTGATCAGCAGGGCGGGTTGGCGGTGCAGCGAGGCTTGCGCCATCGGAGGCGGCGAGCAGCAGCGCGACTGACGCGACGGCAACCGCCGACGTACCCACGACCCTGCCGAAAGCCGATCGCGATCCGGTGTGACGGTGTGGCTTGTGCATGGCGCCTCCTTGTGGTGCGGGCGCAGCAGCCCGATGCTCATCACAAGTTGTGGTCGTCCGCCCGCTGATGGTGGCTTTGTGACGGTCAGGTAACAAAGTTCCGGAGTTGGGCCGCATCGGCGGCAGCGCGATACCAGCGTCCGAGCGATTCGACGGTCTCGTGCGCGTTCAACCCGCTCGGGTTGGGCAGCACCCACAGCTCGCTGCCGGCGAGACGCTCGCTCTGGAGTCCCAGCGCCGCGTCGCGGCGCCCGAAGGCCACTCGATAGGCGGTGATCCCGAGCATCGCGACGACGCGGGGCTGCAACCGGGACACCAGCTCCGTGAGGCGGGCACCACCCTCGAGCAGCTCCTGCCGGCTCAGCTCGTCGGCCCGAGCCGATGCCGTCGGCACCAGGTTGGTGATCCCGATGCCCGCGGCGAGGACCATCTCGGTGTCGACAGCGGACATCCCCGCCCGGGCGTCGACCACACGCGGCACGATTCCTGCCGCGTGCAGCGCCGGCCAGAACCGGTTCCCACCACGAGCGAAGTGGGCATTGACGGCAGCCGTCCACAGACCCGGGTTGATCCCGACGAACAGCAGCCGGCTCCGTTCGTCGAGCAGGTCATCGACCGTCGCGCCGTTGAACTGCTCCAGCTCGGCGCGGGTCAGCCGGGGTGGCTGCGGAGAGTTCACTCGGCCAACCCGAGATCGATCGCGATGTTGCCGATCTGGTGAGTGAAGTAGACGTCGTGGTCGGCGATGACGTTGTGGAGATGGCCGAAGAGCTCGAAGCTGATCATCCCGATCAGCTGCGTCCACGCCATCAGACCCTGGGTGAGGGCACCGTCGTCGAGCAGCTCGGAACCGTGCAGCACTCCGCTGAGACCAGCGCGCAGCTCGGTCAGCTCCGCATGGAGGACGGGCGGTACCGGCCGATCCCGCCATGCCACCCGGCCGCCGCGTGCCAGCGAGTCGACGAGGATCTGGAGCAGCGCGGTCGGTACCGCCGCGGCCGGATCGACGGTGTCGACGGGCGCGCGGTAGCCGGGAACCGGGGTGCCGAAGATCAGTCCGAACTCGTGCGGATTGGCCAGCGCCCACGCCCGAACGGCTCCGGCAACCGCTTGCCAGCGCGCCCGGAGATCGTGCTGAACAGCAGCCTCGACCGCAGTTCGCGCGGCATCGCCGACGGACCGGTAGGCGTCGATGATCAGCTGCGTCAGTAACTCGTCGCGGCTCGGGAAGTATCGATAGACCGCTGACGACACCATGCCGACCTCGCGGGCCACGCTGCGCAGCGACAACGCCGAGGCGCCGACCTCGGCGAGCTGACGCCGTGCGACGGCCGTGATCTCGTTGGTGATCTCCTCACGGGCTCGCTCGCGCGCCGTGCGCAGCTTGCCCCCACCCCTCGATGACGTCACTGAATCGGTGCTCACCACGCCCAGTGTGACGCATTTCGAGATCGATGACAACATTTGAGAGCAGTGCTCTTGACAATGCCTAGCCCACCGTGCAAGATCACTTCATCACCAACGAGAGCGCTGCTCTCTGCGCCGAGGAGCAACGATGAACGCCACCACCATCAACCCGAACCCCGCCAACCCGAACCCCGCTGACATCAACGCCAACCTGGACCGCACAGCGTCGCCGCGGTACCTCGAGCCCGGCTGGTTCACCCGCAACGTGTTCAACCGCACGATTCGCCGTCTCACCCGGCTCGGCATCAGCGTGCGGGGATCGCGCGAGCTGCGGGTGCAGGGTCGCACCTCGGGCATCTGGCGCTCGGTGCCCGTCAACCCCCTGACCATCGATGGCGAGCGCTACCTCGTCGCACCCCGCGGCACCACGCAGTGGGTGCGCAACCTGCGTGCAGCCGGTGGGGGCGAGCTCCACGTCGGGCGGCGGATCGAGGCGTTCACGATGGTCGAGCTCGAGGACGCCGCCAAGCCCACGATCCTTCGCGAATACCTGCGCCGGTGGAAGGCCGAGGTCGGCGTGTTCTTCGACGGGTTGAGCGCCGACGCCACCGAGGCCGAGTTGGCGGAGATCGCACCGGGTTTCCCCGTCTTTCGGGTGATCCCCGCCTGAGCGGCGTTCAACCGATCTGATCCGGTTCGCCGGCTTGGTCGGAGGTGGTGCGGCGTGCCGTCCCGCCAGGCATCGCCGGGAGGTCGTGACGCCGGCGGACCGCTCGTGAGAGCGAGCTCCGCCGGGCGTCGGCGCGGTAGCCGGCCTGCCGTTCGATTGCCATGTGCCAGATCATGTCGCTGTGCATGTTCTTCTCCGTTCGAGAGTTGGTCCGTCCTGCTGAGATCGAACATACGGACGGTTGCGGACAGATCAGGTCCGCAACTCCGGCGAGATCTGCCAGACTTCTGACATCGACACCCCAGCCCGCCTCCTGCACCTGCTGACGCTCATGTCGTCGCGCTCGACCTGGAGGGCCGACGAGCTGGCCGAGCGGCTGGAGATCACCGAACGCTCGGTGCGGCGCGACGTGACCCGCTTGCGCACGCTCGGCTACCCGATCGAATCCGTCACTGGCCCGTACGGTGGATACTCCCTCGCCGCTGGTGGACAACTCCCCCCGTTGCTGCTCAGCGACGATGAGGCGGTCTCGATGGCAGTCGCGTTGCACGACGTGTCGCAACGCTCGTCGTCGGCGATCGCCGATGGCGCCCTCAGCGCGCTGACCAAGCTCGGCCAGGTGATGCCCGCACCATTGCGCGAGCGGGTAGGGGCGCTCACGTCCGTGGTCCTGGGCCTCACCAGCGGGGACCGTTTCGCCGACAACAGCGCAGACGTCGAGACCCTGATGGCGGTTGCCCTCTCGTGCGCTCGCAACGAACGGCTGCGCTTCGACTACAAATCCGGTGACGGCGCCGACTCGATGCGACACACCGAACCGTTCCGTCTGGTGTCGGTCGGCCACCGCTGGTACCTCGTTGCCTACGACCTGGATCGCACGGACTGGCGGACCTTCCGCGTCGACCGCATCTCTCGGCCCCGCGCGACAGGGGCGCGTTTCCAGCGAGACGAGGTTCCCGACGCTGCCGCGCTCGTCGCCGAAGGCTTGGCGGTCAACGCCTACGAGCAGCGCGCGGTTGTCCGGGTCAACGCCACGCTCGGCCGGACGTTGTACGAGGTGCCGCCGACGATCGGCGTCTGCCGGGTGGACCCCGACGACGAGCAGTGCACCCTCGTCGAGATCGGCGGCGACGTCGACTGGGTCGCTCGGTTCCTGGCAGGCCTGGAGCTGCCCTACGCGGTCGTCGAGCCGGCAGAGCTGGTCGACGAGCTCCGCCGACTCGGTCAGCGACTCGTGGCCGCCAACCGGCGCCCTCGCCGGCCGGAACCGGCGGAGGCGCCGATCAAGCGACCTCGTCGACCTCGATCGACGCCCAGTGCGGGCTCGAGCTGACGGCGGGCTGGCGCTACTCGCGGAGCTGGTCGACGTACATCTCCGTGCCAGGCAGGGTGGGGATGAACGGGGCCATCAGCTCGACCCGGCCGAGTCCGGTCGCGGCCACCAGGTCCCCCACGCCGGCGAACTCGTCCCAGATCTGGGCGGGATCGGCCTCGGTGAACCAGAGGATCGTCAGTCGGGTGTCGACACCTTCGACGTCCTTCACGTACGGCTGCTTGTCCGCCGGCAGCGGCATCGGCTGGAAGATGGTTCCGATTGCAACCTTCGATCCAGCGACCGGGGTCCGCTCGGCGAGCAACCAGGCAAGCATCTGCTCGCACGTCGCGGCGTCGGGGGAATCGATGACCTCGACGACGAGCCCCTCGTACGGGTAGTTCAGCGCGTGGACGTCGCGCGGGCCGACGGCGTCTCGATAGACGACCCCACGCGCGCGTTGGAACGACGTGAAGGTGTGATCGCGCTGGAGGAAGACCCGCTCGTCGGCGAAGAGTCGATGGTTGGTGCCGACCGCCCACCGCATCTGCGCCTCGAACTGGCCGTCGGTGATCCAGTACGTCGACATGTACTTGCCGGCCTCGATCGGCTGAGCGACCGCCGAATCCGCCGGGTAGCGCAGCTTCTGGTACGGCACCGGCGCCACCCAGCGGCGACCGGCGAACAGCCACGGGAACGCCATCGCACCGGCGTTGAAGTGATCGTCCTCGTACCAGCGGTTGTAGGCAGCGTCGTGGCCGGGGTGGGGCTCCACCATCGTGATCAGCGCGGAGCCGATCTTGGGTGCGTACGGACCGGTCTGGGCAAGGGTGTAGTAGAGATCGTCGCTCATCGTCGGGACAGTACCCGTCGTGTCGCGGTCAGCTCCTGCCGAAGCCGGCCGCATGGAGCGGGTCACGCAGGTCCGGCCCGAGACTCAGCTCGGTCAGATCTTGCTGCGCCAGGCGCGCTCGAACGGGAGCCGCCAGGCGTGCGGTGCGACCAGCTGGTGGATCGCGTTCGGCCCCCAGGAACCGGGCGAGTACGAACGTACGGGCGGCGGCGACTGCAGCAGTGGCGTCGACAGCTCCCACAACCGCTCGATGCCCTCTGCCGTGGTGAACAGGGTGTGGTCACCGCTCATCGCGTCGTGGATCAGCCGCTCGTAGGCCTCCAGCACATCGGCCTCGCGGCCGGTCTCGTGCAGCGCGAACTGCAAGCTCAACTTGTCGAGCTTCATCCCCGGTCCAGGACGCTTGCCGTAGAAGGACAGAGACAGCTTGGACGAGTCGGCGAGGTCGAAGGTGAGGTGATCCGGGCCATGCGCACCCACGCCGGAGCCAGGCGGGAACATGCTCTTCGGCGGTTCGCGGAACGCGATCGAGATGATGCGCGCGCCCTCTGCCATCCGCTTGCCGGTGCGGAGGAAGAACGGCACGCCGGCCCAGCGCCAGTTGTCGATCTCGCACTTGAGCGCGATGAACGTCTCGGTCTCCGATTCGGGTGCGACGCCATGCTCGTTGCGGTAGCCGAGGTACTGACCGCGCACGACCTGGTTCGGCTCGATCGGGCGCATCGAGCGGAAGACCTTGTTCTTCTCCTCACTGATCGCACGTGGTTCCAGCGCCGTCGGCGGCTCCATCGCCATGAACGCGAGCACTTGGAACAGATGGGTCACGACCATGTCGCGGTACGCGCCCGTGGCCTCGTAGAAGCCGACCCGCTGATCCAGACCGAGCGTCTCCGGCACGTCGATCTGCACGTGGTCGATGTGGTCCCGGTTCCAGATCGGCTCGAACAGGCCGTTGGCGAAGCGGAAGGCGAGGATGTTCTGCGCAGCTTCCTTGCCGAGGAAGTGGTCGATCCGGTAGATCTGGTCCTCGGCGAACGTCTCGTGCAACGCGGCGTTGAGGATGCGTGCACTCATCAGGTCGGTGCCGAACGGCTTCTCCATGACGATCCGGGCCCGGTCGACCAGCCCGGCCTCCCCGAGCGTTCGGACAACGGCGCGCGCGGCGTTGGGTGGCACGCTGAGGTAGTGCAGGCGACGCGGCTCGCCGCCGAGCTCGTCCTCCGCCGCGTTGACCGTGGCACGCAGGCCGTCAGCGCCTGAATCGGAGCGGACGAAGCGGAGGTCGTTCGAGAACTCGCGCCACTGCTCGTCGGTGATCGTGTGGCTGGAGAACTCGTCGCACGCCTGGCGCGCGAACACCCGGAACGACTCGTCGTCGAAGTCGTCGAGCGACGTGCCGACGATGCGGCACTCGGGCAGGAGACCGGCCTGGAAGAGGTGGAGCATGCCGGGGAGCAGCTTGCGCCGGGAGAGGTCGCCGGTGGCTCCGAAGAGCACGATCACGTGCGCGTTGAGCGGACGCATCAGCGACGAGGTCACGTCGCTCGGATCCGTGTGCTCCACCCTGTGATCGACCACGCGACTGCCTCCTGGAACCCGTATCGAAGCCTGCTGGCCGGCGCCCCGACGGGCGGGCGCGCCTCAGGATAGACCGCGTCGTTCACGCGATGTAGCGTCCCCTCGCTGTTCACACGGATGCAGGGGGAAGTTCATGGAGACGTTCGACGGATTGATCGCCGTTGTCACCGGCGGAGGCACCGGCATGGGGCGCGAGCTGGTTCGCCAGCTGGCTGCGGAGGGCAGTCACGTGGCGATGTGCGACGTCTCCGCGGAGAACATGGAGGAGTCGCGTGCGATCGCGATTGCGGGCGCGCCCAGCGAGACGCGTGTGACCTCGTTCGTGGCGGACGTCGCCGATCGCGCCCAGCTCGACGCGTTCGCGAACGCCGTCCGCGAGGACCACGCGACCGACCACATCGACCTCCTGTTCAACAACGCCGGCGTCGGTGGCGGGGGCAGCTTCGTGCTCGACGACAGCGCCGAATGGGAGAAGACGTTCGCGATCACGTGGGGCGGCGTGTACGGCTCCACCCGCGCCTTCTTCCCCCTGCTGCACGCCAGCGCAGCCGGGCGCGTCGTCAACACGAGCAGCGTCAACGGCTTCTGGGCGTCGCTGGGTCCGGCGATCCCGAACTCTGCATACAGCGCGGCGAAGTACGCCGTGCGCGGGTTCACCGAGTCGTTGATCACCGACATCGCGCTCAATGCACCGCATCACCACGCGACGGTCGTGATGCCCCGCCACATCGGTACCTCGATC
>JAOBWQ010000145.1 GCA_025463425.1 Ilumatobacteraceae bacterium
TCGCGCTCACCGACATCGAGATCCCGGGTGGTCCCCGGTTCGATCACCACGTCGTGCGGATGCCCGCCGAGGCATCCGGAACGGTGATCGACGTCGCCGACCGTGGCGTGCTTCTGCTCTGGCGTCACCGGTTCACCACCGACACGTGGGGCTGGGAGGTGCCCGCGGGCCGGGTCGACGAGGGCGAGACGCCGATCGAAGCGGCGGCTCGCGAGGCCTTCGAAGAGACCGGTTGGCGACCGGGCGAGCTGGAGCCGATCGGCCGCTACTTCCCGTACAACGGCACCGCCGATGGGGTGTTCAACCTGTTCCGCACGACATCGGCGACGTACGTCGGCGACCCGACCGACCCGAGCGAGTCGGAGCGCATCGAGTGGGTCTCGTGGCCGTCCATCCTCGACGAGATCGCCGCCGGCCGCATCGGCGACGGGCTGTCGTTGACGGCGTTGCTGTGGGCGCACATGAACCGCACCCGGCACGGCTCTGCCTGAGGCGTGCGCTCGTCAGCTCTCGAACTGGGCCACGAGCGGTCCGACATCGGCGAAGGTCTGATCGGCGGCGTGGTACTGGATCACCTGCAGGGACTCGGCGGGAAATGCATCGTCGGTGCCGTTGGTCGTGAAGTGCACGCCGGGCCGGGCAAGTGACGGCGTGAAGGACAGGTTCCGCGCGGCGTCCATGATCGAGGCGCGAGTGAGGCCCGACGAACTGTGTTGGGCCTGGACGAGGATGGCGACTGTGACCTCCGCAGCCGTCCAGCCCTCGCCCGCGGCCGCGAGACCGGTCGTGATCCCGAGCGCGGACATCGCCGCGTCGAACGTCGGCTCGGAACCGAGCAGGTTCGCCGAGGAGTAGACGCCGTCGCCTGCACTGCCTGCCAGGGACAGGATCGACGGATCGGCGCAGCCGCCCGACATGTAGACCGCCGGGTGCCAGTCCGGGTAGTAGGCACGCACGTTGGCCAGCTCGATCAGGAAGGTCGCGCACGCTGCGCCGGTGAGCGAGGCGACGATCGCATCGGGCGCGTCCGCAGCGATCGCCAGCAGCTGGTTGCTCGGCGCTTCGATCACGTTCGGTTCGACCACCTGCTGGCCGACGACCTGCACGTCGGTGTCCGATGCCGCAGCATTGAACGACGACGCGAAGGTCTGTCCGTCGTTGTCGTCGGAGATCAGCAGTGACACCCGCGCGTGCTCACCGCGGAGCCGGACGATCGAGCTGACGTAGACGGTGGTCTCGACGGTGACCGGCACCAGCCCGATCATCGTCCACGGCGCCGCCGACACGTCGCCGAGCAAGGACGAGTTGCCGAGCGACATCAGCTGCGGGATGCAGGCACCGTTCGCCTGCGACCGAACGGCGAGGTTGTTGGCCGAGCCGAGGATGCCGCTGACGACGTCGGCGCCGGCCGCGATCAAGCCGCCCATCGCCGCAGGGGTCAGCGCCGGGTCGCCCTGGTCGTCGGCGACGACCACCTTCAGCTGCACGTCGCCGAGCAGGCGAGCCTCGTTGGCGTGATCGACGTAGGCCTGGAAGCCGCTGACCAACGGCGCGTAGACCGCGCTGATCAGCCCACCCGACTGGGGTGCGATCGAGCCGATCGTGAGCGTGCCGGTGATCGGCTGCTCGGCGGCCGCGGGATCGCTGCACTGCGACGTGTCCACCCTCCACGGCCCTGCCGCTGCATCGGTGCCAGAGGACTCCGTGCCCGACGTCGGCAACGGAGCGATCACCGTCGTCGGGACCGATGGACCGATGGACTCGTCGCGAGCGGTGGTCGGCGTGGGGGCCACGGGGCCGGCGCTGGTGCATCCGGCGAGCAACCCCGCGATCGCGGTGCCGGCGATGACCCTGCTGACCTGCCGGACGCGCGACGCAGGGGGCTTCGACGGCGGCGTGGTCGTCACGCTCTGATTGTGACAGGTGACGTGTGATGTCGGTGGGGCAGCTGCGAAACTGGCGCCGTGACCGACCTCCAGGCTCCCGCGCTCGACGACGACAACGGCGACGAGAAGGGCGACGACCCGGCTGGTCTCGGTGACGAGATCGTCCTGCCCTGGTGGCAGAGCCCGCTGAACCTGATCCTGCTGCTGGTCGGCGTGCTCGTCCTCGCGGCCGGCGCCGGCTTCGTCGTCGGTGAGCGTCACGCGACACCGGATCCGAACAACGTCGACATCGGCTTCCTCTGGGACATGCGCACCCATCACGAACAGGCCGTCGAGATGAGCCTCACCTTCATCTCCAAGACGGGCACCAACCCGACGATCGGTCTCATCGCACGCGAGATCGCGTTCGGCCAGGCCGTCGAGAGCGGCAAGATGATCCAGCTCCTCCGCCAGTACGGCCAACAGGAGGCAAGGGACGACGACGAGGACGGGATGGGTTGGATGAACGAGCCCGTGCCGCAAGACCGCATGCCCGGGCTCGCATCCGCGGCCGACCTCGATCGACTCACCGCCGCCACCGGGGCCGACGCCGACGAGCTCTACCTGAAGCTGATGATCGCCCACCACGAGGGAGGCATCCACATGGCTCAGTACGCGCAGGAACACGCGGCCACCAGCGAGGTCATCGCGCTCGCGGCATCGATGGTCTCGAACCAGCAGGGAGAGATCGCGGAGATGCGCAACCTGGAATAGGATCCCGCCATGCGTCACAAGCTCCTCGTGCTCACGGCAGCCGGATGCCTCATCGCGTCCGCCTGTGGTTCTTCCAGCCCAGGGCTCAGTGCCGCCAAGTCCAACACGGGCAGCACCGAGTCGGCCGACACCGCGACCACCTCGGACACCACCGTCGACACGAGCACGATCGACACCAGTTCGGTCGACACGAGCACCGTCGACACCAGTTCGGTCGACACGAGCACGGTCGACACCAGCAGTGACAACACCGACGTCACGATGCCCGATGCCAACGGCACGACGCCGCCGCCGTCGAGCGTGGTCGACAACCCCAACGACGCGAAGATCGACTTCGGCGCCGACAAGACGCCGCAGCCCTACGACGACTTCCTGCAGGCATCACTGGCCGACATCCAGGACTACTGGCGCGAGACCTACCCACAGATCTACGGCGCGCCGTACGTCGAGCTGGCCGGCGGGATCTGGGCCAGCTACCCCGGCCGCACCGGCCAGATCCCCGAGGGCTGCCCGACGGATCCGTCCGAGGAGTACCCGGCCCAGGGGAACGCGTTCTACTGCGGCAACGGCGACTACATCGCATACGACGACGCCGACCTCATCCCCGCGCTCACCAAGGCGTTCGGCAACAGCGCTGTGGGTGTCGTCTTCGCGCACGAGTTCGGCCACGGCATCCAGGCCCGCAACGGCGACCTCCCGCCGAACACCCCGACGGTCTACTTCGAACAGCAGGCCGACTGCTTCGCCGGCGCATGGACTGCCCACGTCGCCCGTGGCGAGTCCAGCCGGCTGACGTTCGGCGACGACGACATCAAGGCCGGCCTGTCAGCGATGGTCGCGGTCAAGGACCCCTCACTCGGCGAAGACGTCACACAGGGCGACGCGCACGGCTCGGCGTTCGATCGCGTCGGCGCCTTCGAGAACGGCTTCAAGGGCGGGGCACAGGCGTGCAAGGACATGGAGACCACGCCCCTGCCGCTGATCGACCTGCCCTTCACCACCGAGCAAGAGTTCCAGAGCGGTGGCAACCTGCCCTACGCCGACATCCTGCCTCAGGTGGAGACCGACCTGACCCGGTTCTGGAGCGCCGGGGTCGCGACGTTCAAGGCGCCGAGCATCACCCCCTTCCCGCACAGCGGCCCGTTCCCCACGTGCGACGGGTTCAACGACTCCGACTTCCCGTTCCACGCCGTCTACTGCCCGGGCTCGAACCAGATCTTCTTCGACGAGGCCTACGCGAAGACGCTGTACAAGAAGTTCGGCGACTTCTCCGTCGGCTACATCATCAGCAACGCGTGGAGCGAGGCCGTGCAGACCCAGCTCGGGAGCAACCTCACCGGCTCCAGCCGCACGCTGATCGACGTGTGCCTGACTGGGGCGTGGACGCACGACACCATCCCGCCCGCGGACGGCAACATCGACGACACGCGCCTCTACATCTCACCGGGCGACCTCGACGAAGCCGTCGAGACCGCGCTGTTGAGCGACGCCCCGATCGGTGACGCGATGGGCAGCGCGTTCGAGACGATCGACAACTTCCGGGCCGGCGTCATCGGCGGCATCGACGAGTGCAACAAGCGGATCAGCGGCGGCTGAGCCGCCACGCCGGTCGGCGACGCTGAGTCAGAGGACGATCTCGCGCAGCAGGGCGGCCAGTTCCACGGGCCGGTCGCCCTGGATGCTGTGCCCGGCCCCATCGACGACGTCGACGCGGATGCCCGGCTGGCGACGGGTGGCTTCGGCGACGTCGTCGTCGTCGACCACCGGTGAGAGCGATCCGCGCAGCAGGGTCACCGGGCACTGCAAGCCCCCGAGGTGGTCCCACAGCGGCGAGTACGCCACAGCATGGTGCGTCGGCTCCTCGGCGGCGTCGCCGGAACGGGCGTGCCCGCGCCGGTCGTAGTTCCACTGCCAGGAACCGTCGTCGGTCTGATGAGCGTTGTGCAGGATGCCTCGCCGCAGGGATGATTCGCTGCGGGTCGGGTTGTGCTCCTTGGTGCGCGCGAGCAGTTCGTCGAAGCTCGGGAAGGTCTGCGGACCATTGACGAAGTCGATGACAGCCTTCGCCTTCTGCTGGTTGACCCCCGGAGTGATGTCGACCAGCACCAGCTGACGGACGAGCTCGGGGTGCAGGTGTGCCAACTCGAGGCTGGTCAACCCACCGAGCGACATCCCGACCACGGCCTTGGCGTGCGGAGCATGCCGGCGAATCACCTCGGCGACATCATCGGCCAGGTTGGGTGGCGTGTACGCGCCGTCGTCGCGCCATCCGGAGTGACCGTGACCGGGCAGATCGATGGCCAGCAGCGGCACCCCGAGCGCCAACGCGACCGTGTCCCAGGTGTGCGCGTTCTGGGCACCCCCGTGGATCAGCACCAACTGCGGCTCGGTCTTGCCCCACAGCAACGCGCTGACGGTGCGACCGTTCGAGTCCGACGGCAACACCGTCTCGACCCGGCTGACGGTCGGTGCTTCGCCGACGACGAGACCGAACTCGGAAACGTTCTCGTGGAAGAGTCCGAACTCGTCATAGCCCTGCGTGCTCATGTCACCCATGGTGACACGGAGGTCACTGCTTGAGCGTGATCGGCGGCGACGGTTCGGCGGTGGTGGGAGGCGCTGCCGTGGTGGGCGGTGGCACCGTCGCCTGAGTCGTGGGCACGACCTTGGTGGTCGTCGCCGTCGGCCCCGCCGTGGTGGGCGTGGTCTTCGTCGTCGACGCGGTCGGGTCAGGCTTGGTCGTCGTGGAGGTGACCTTCGTCGACGTCGTCGTGACCTTCGCCGACGTGGCGGTCTCCGTCGTGGGGGTCTCGGTCGTGGTGGTCGCGTCCGGATCCGGGTAGTTGAACACCGGGGTGCTCTGGCGCTTGGTGTACTGCTCGGGCTCCTTGCCGTCCTGGCCCCACACGTACACCCGATCGTGGATGTGCACGTAGTTTTGGAACGTCGAGGAGATCTTCTCGTTCATCCGGATGCAACCGTGCGAGGCGGGATTCAACGGCACCTCTTTGGCGCCGTGCATCGCGATGCCGTAGTTGAAGTACACAGGGTTGTCCATCCCGCCCAGCGCGCCGACGTGGTGACCGGAGATCTCGCGCTGGAAACGGAACACGCCGCCTGGAGTGTACGCGACCCCGCACACCGGCTTCAGGACGGGCGGATCGATCGGGTTTCCGTCGGCATCGGTGTCGAGCGTGACGGTCTCGCACCACGAGTTGTCCTTGGTGCGCTCCGGAGTGATCGCTGTGCCACTGGAGATGTGCAGCACCAACGTCGGCTTGTTGTCGGTGAAGACGGCTGCAACCTGCTGGGGAAGATAGATCTCGACGTGTGTGCCGTCGCCGGGCCGGCGGGGCTGGATCACGATCGGATCCTGCATGCCCTGCCAGGTGTCGTTGTTGACCTTGGCCGACTTGTCGACCTGATCCGGTGGCGTCTGGAGGATCAGCTTGTCGTAGGCCCAGACGGCCTCGCGGGTCTGCTCGCCGAAGTAGCCGTCGACCCCACCCGGCACGAAGCCGAGCTCGGTCAGCCGCGTCTGCAGCTCTTTGACGTCGTCGCCGGCGGTACCGATGAACAGGCTGCGGGTCAGCTGGGTCTTGACCGTGGGCACCATGGTGGTCTCGGTACCGACACCAGGCATCGTGCTGGCAGGCACCGTCAGGCCGGTGACGTCGTAGCCAGAGGTCTCGGCGTCGGTGACCGACGAGGTCGAGGTCGCGGCGTCCGGGGAGGCGGACGTGGTGACGCCCGGGTCCGCAGCACCCGCATCGGCGTTGGAGCCGATGGCCGCGTGGTCCTTGCCACCGGCGGCACCCGCCACGACGACGACCACGAGGACGGCGACGGCAGCGATCGCCGGCAACCAACGGGTGACAGGCGCGGGGGGCTTCGAAGAGGGGCGGCGACGGGGTGTGTTCATGTGGGCAGACGGCGAGGCGAGCTCGGACTCGACGCTACCAACCCGGCCCGACCTCGGTCGACCGCGAACCAGATTTCAGGTTCGGATGTGGGGTCAGGCACCGCTTGCGGCGTCGTCGAGCGGGGCGATCTGCACCAGCTCGCCACGCAGCTCGCGCATCTCGCGCAGGATCTTGACGATGATCGCCGGGCTGCTGAGTGTGGACACCCCTCGTGTGCGGGGGAAGTAGTCGACCCCGAACTGGGTGACCGTGTAGCCGAGCTTCTTGGCGCGGATGACGAGCTCGGCGTCGATGAACGACCCCTCGCTGTGCAGCTGGATGTGGTCGAAGATCTGCCGCTTGCACAGCTTGAACGCGAAGTTGATGTCGCGCATCTTGACGCCGAACATGATCCGGATCAGCAGGTTGTAGAAGAACGTGTAGATCGCTCGCGAGGACCCTTCCTCGGTGCGGTCGTGTCGGTAGGCGCTGACGATGTCGCTCTCGTACAGGCGCATGATCCGGATCGCCTTGTTCAGCTCGACGAAGTCGAACGGCAGGTCGGCGTCGGTATAGAGCACGAGGTCGCCGGTGGCTGCGGCGAAGCCGGTCTTGATCGATCCGCCCAGCTTGCGGTTGACGGGATGGTGCACCACCCGGACGTGGGCGTCGGTGGCCGCCAGGCCATCAGCGATCTCGGGGGTGCGATCCGTGGACGCGTCGTCGACGATGATCAGCTCGTAGTCGGCGATCTCCCCCGCCGTCATCAGCTCCTCGCACGCCGAGCGGCCGGCGTTGATGGCCCGCTCGATGTACTCCTCCTCGTTCCACATCGGGAAGAAGATGGAGAGCTTGGCGAACTCTGGCTGGCCCATGCGGGCACAGGGTATCGGCTCGGTCTCACGACGGCCGATCGCGTCGAGGACCAACTACCATCGCCCGTCAGATGGAGACGATCGACGAACCGGAACCTGCCGCAGCGATCCCGTCGCCCCCCACCGTCGACGAGCCCGGCTGGCCGGTCGCACCGGCCCCGCACGTGGCCGTGCTGCCCCCGCTCCAGCCGGGACAGCTCTCGCCGGGCTGGCGGATGGTGTTCATCAGCGGATGGATCGGTGTGCTGGCGGGATTCGGAGCACTCTGGCAGGCCGGACGGCTGGCCGGCATCGCGCCGTGGTGGTTGGGCCCGGAGACGAACCTGCGGCCGATCTACGTGATCGCATTGCCGTACGTGGCCCCCCTGATCGCCGTCGTGTTCGGGTTCATCGGCCACAAGTGGGCGTGCTTCGTCGGCATCGCAGCATCGATCATCACCGCTGCGTTCGCGCTGGGCGATCTCCACTTCCCCGGGCTGGCCGTGGTCGACGCACTGATCGGCATCTGTGGTCTGTTCGTCAGCATCGCCTGCCTCGGCGGCCGGATGCGTGCCGTGCCGGAGCCAGCTCCGTCGGACACCAAGACCGAGACCGCCGTCACCGCAACCGTCTGAGGCGCGACCTTGCAGCGATGACGCCGCACTGTCCGGCGTCACTGCTGCAACCCGGCGTTCGGGAGTCAGGCGGCCGGCAGGGCGCGGTGGCGATCGATCTCGATGAAGATGCATTCGCCCGGGCACGCGTCTGCGGCATCGATCACGGCCTGCACGTTGCGCTCGGCCACCCAGGCCAGGCTGCCCGCGCCGCCCGGATCGTTGAGCGGATATCCGTCCTCGGCGACGTAGGCGATGCCGTCCTCGAGTTGGACGAACACGTCCGGGCAGTGGTCGAGGCACAACCCGTCGCCGGTGCACAAGTCTTGATCGATCCACACCCGCATGACGGATGCAGGGTATCCAACTCGGCGCCCGCACGCCGGGCCGAGTCCCTGTGGTTTTGGCCACTACCCTTCCGGGCGATGGAAGCCCCCGTAGCCAAGCAGGTGCCCTTCGAGTGGACCCGGCCGACTGGCCCGTCGAGCGATCCGTGGGCGTGGCTGCGCGACCGGGACGACCCGGACACGATCGCCTACCTGGAAGCCGAGAACGCCTACGCCGACGATTGGTTCGCGCCGCGGTCCGCCTTCGTCGAGACGATCTTCGAGGAGATCAAATCGCGGGTGCAGGAGACCGATCTCGCCGCGCCGGTCCGCAAGGACGGTTGGTGGTACACCTCGCGCACCGAACAGGGGCTGAGCTACGGCATCCATTGCCGCGGCCGTACCGCGGACACCGCAAGCGAGCAGACCCTGCTCGACGAGAACGTCGAGGCCGACGGCCACGACTACTTCTCGCTCGGCGCGTTCGACGTCAGCCCCGACCATCGCCTCCTCGCATGGTCGAGCGACGTCGACGGCAGCGAGCGTTACACCATGCGTATCCGCGACCTGGACACCGGCACCGACCTAGACGACACGCTCGAGGACACGACATGGGGAGGGTGCGCGTGGTCGGCAGACAACCGCCACCTCTTCTACGTCAAGCCGGACGATGCGATGCGCCCGTTCCAGGTCTGGCGCCACGAGCTCGGCACCAGTCAGGACGCCGATGTGCTCGTCGTCGAGGACGACGACGAGCGGTTCTTCGTCTCCGTCGATCTGTCGCGCAGCGGCGAGTGGATCATGATCGAGTCGGAGAGCAAGCTCTCCTCGGAGGTCTCGCTCGTCTCCGCCGCTGATCCGACGGCCTCGCCCCGGATCGTGCGCGAGCGGGTGGCCGATCTCGAGTACCACCTCGACCACTGGGGCGACCGGTTCGTGGTGGTCACCAACCTCGACGCCGAAGACTTCCGGATCATGACGGCCACCATCGACGCGCCCGATGTCTGGACCGAGTTCGTCGCCCACGAGCCAGGCCGACGCATCCTCGGTGCGGAGCCGTTTGCCACCCACCTGGTCGTCCACGAGTGGCACCACGCCCAGCAGCGGGTGCGCATCCTCTGGACCGACGGAAAGGAGCGGGTCATCGACCTGGGCAGCGAGCCTCACGAGGTCGAGCTCGATGCCAACCCGGAGTGGAGCACCGACACGGTGCGCTACAGCTACCAGTCGCTCACGACACCGGCTTCGATCTACGAAGAGCACATCGTCACCGCCGACCGCACCCTGCTGAAACAGACGCCGGTGCCCGGTGTGGACCTCGCCCAGTACACCGCCAGTCGCGAGTGGGCCACCGCGCCGGACGGCACCCTCGTGCCGGTCGACGTCGTGCGCCGGGTTGGCACCTTCGCCGACGGCACTGCGCCGTGCGCGGTGTACGGCTACGGCTCCTACGAGCTCAGCATGGCGCCATGGTTCTCTGCGGCGCGGCTGTCCCTGCTCGACCGGGGCTGGACGTGGGCGCTCGTGCACCCGCGCGGCGGGGGCGAGCTCGGGCGGCGTTGGTACCTCGACGGCAAGCTGCAGCACAAGATCAACACGTTCACCGACACGATCGCGTGCTGCGATCACCTCGTCGCGGCCGGCTGGGCCGCACCGAACCGCGTCTCGATCCGCGGCGGCAGCGCCGGCGGGCTCCTCGTCGGGGCGTGCATCAACCTCCGCCCGGAGCTGTTCGCATCGGCCGTTGCCGAAGTGCCGTTCGTCGACGTGGTCTCGACGATGAGCGATCCGTCCCTACCGCTCACCATCACCGAGTGGGAGGAATGGGGCGACCCACGTGAGGAGCCGTCGGCGAGCTACATGCTCTCCTACTCGCCGTACGACAACACCGCGCCGAACCCCTACCCCGCGCTGTACGTCACCGCCGGCCTGAACGACCCCCGGGTCAGCTTCCACGAACCGGCGAAGTGGGTCGCGAAGATGCGCCATGTGGCACCCTCCGAGCGGCCGCTGGTGTTCAAGTGTGAGATGGGCGCCGGCCACGGTGGGCCGAGCGGCCGCTACGAGCGCTGGGACGACGAAGCACGGGTCATCGCGTTCCTCGACGCCAACACCTGACCCGGATCACGAGCCCGGCAGAACAGGAGCCACCATGCAACCACGCATCTCCCTCGTCACCCTCGGCGTGACCGACATCCCTCGCGCCCGCGCGTTCTACGAGCAGCTCGGCTGGGCGGGAGAATCACCCGACGGGGAGGTCGTGTTCCACCAGTCCGGCGGCATGGTCTTCGGGCTGTGGAAGCGAGACCTGCTCGCCGCGGACAGCGGGGTCGCAGCAGACGGTGGCGGATGGGGCGGCATCACCCTCGCCCACAACGTCGGCTCGCCCGCCGAGGTCGATGCGCTGATCGCAGCGGCCGTCGTTGCGGGCGCCACCGTGACCCGGCCCGCCGTGGCGACCGACTGGGGCGGCTACTCCGGCGTCTTCGCCGACCCCGACGGCCACCGTTGGGAGATCGCCCACAACCCGTTCTGGAAGATCGGCGACGACGGGTCCGTGCACCTGCACTGATCGATCTGCGCTGCGGCGTCAGGCGACGATCGCGACGATCGCAATCGCGAGCAGCACGCCGTTGCGGACGAGGTGCCGCCAGCTCAACGGCTTCGCGCTCCACGATCCGAAGCACGCGCACGGCGGGTGCTCACCCTGCGCGAGGCGAAGGCCGACGAAGGCCGTGAACGCCACGAGCATCAGGCCGGCGATGATCGCGGGCAGCGGGCGGATCAGCTGCGCGCACAGCGCCGCGCCGACCACGATCTCCAGCCACGGCACGAACGGGACCACAGCGGAGGGCGCTCCGAGTGCCGCTGCCTGCGCCGGCCAACCGGGACCCGCTGCGATCTTCGCGCCGCCGGCGAGGAGGAACGACACGCCGAGCAACACCGACGCGACGACGACCAGGCTCACACCGCGAGCGTCAGGCCCTCGGACGCTGCCACCACTTCGACACCCCGCCGCTCGCCCATGATCCGTGCCGCCTTGGTGAGCATGTCGATCGCGTCGTCGCAGCGAGTGGGGTCGTGGTGGAAGAGCGCGAGCTGCTTGACGCCGGCCTCGGCCGCGAGCCAGACGGCGTACTCCACCGTGCAATGACCCCACGTGCTCTTGTGGGCGAACTCGTTCGGCGTGTACTGGGCGTCGTGGATCAACAGATCGGCACCGTCGGCGAGTTCGAGCGCCGCGGGCGCGGCCTGCATCGAGCCGTCGTACGGCATCTGGTGATCGCTCATGTAGGCGATCGACTTGCCGTTCCAGCTGACCCGGTAACCGCATGTCGGGCCGACATGGGGGATCAGCCGAGCCATCACCTGGACCGCCGACGACCCGGAGTCGGCGACGATGGTGAAGTCGGTGTCGCTGACGTCGTGGAACTTGATGTGACCCGGGAACTCACCCAGCGGGATCGGGAACAGCGGCGGGCGCACGGTCTCGTTCATCACGTCACCGACCGACCGGCCGTCTTCTTGCGCCGGGCCGTACACGTCGAGCGTGGAGCCCTTGCAGAGGATGGGCGTGAAGAACGGCAAACCCTGCGTGTGATCCCAGTGCAGGTGGCTGATCAGCGCGTGCCCTCGGAACGTGCCGTCCATCGGCTGCTGCAGACCGAAGTAGCGGACACCGGTGCCCATGTCGAACAGGATCGGATCGTGCCCGGGCACGCGGAGCGAGACGCAAGAGGTGTTGCCGCCGTAGCGCGCGACCTCGTCACCATGGCATGGAGTGGAACCCCGCACGCCGTGGAACGTGACCCCTATCGCGCTTGTCGAATGCACATGACCCCCCAGAGGCGTTCCACGGTAGGCAGTCGTGAACGTCTTGTAAACGCTGCCGCCTTGTGACGTCGGTCGCAGAGAGTACCGTCGGGTCATGAGCACCGCGCCCCGTTCTGCGCACCCGGACCAGTCGCTGCTGGACCCCGAGCACCGTTTGCCGGACGGTCTCGTCGCCGTCGTCAAGCGCGAGTGCGCGACGTGCGTGATGGTGGTGCCCGTCCTCGAACGCATCGCTGCCGCCGGGGCGCTCACCGTCTACACCCAGGACGACGCGACGTTCCCTGCCGGGCTCACACCGGTGCACGACGCCGATCTCGGACTCAGCTGGCACCACGACGTGGAGACCGTGCCGACCCTCGTACGCGTCGTCGACGGCGTCGAGCTCGAGCGCACCGTCGGGTGGTCACGGGATGCGTGGCGCGCGCTCACCGGCATCGGCGACCTCGGCGAGGACCTCCCGCCGATGCGCCCGGGTTGCGGCTCCAAGTCCGTCGACCCCGACCTCGTCGACGCGCTCCGCGCCCGGTTCAGCGGCAGCCTCCTGCACGCGCGCCGGGTCGAGTTCGCCGATGCCGAGGACGAGGTCGAAGCGATGTACGACCGCGGCTGGACCGACGGCCTGCCCGTCGTCGCGCCGAACGAGGAACGCGTGCTCCGCATGCTCACCGGTACGACGCGCGCCCCCGGCGACATCGTGGCCGTGGTGCCGCCCGACCTCGTCGAGATCACCGTCGAGAAGGTCGCGATCAACGCGGTGATGGCCGGCTGCCGTCCGGAGTACCTGCCGTGGGTGATCGCTGCGCTCGAAGCGGTCTGCACCGACGAGTTCAACATCCACGGCGTCCTCGCCACCACGATGCCCGTGGGTCCGGTGATCATGTGCAACGGCCCGGGCACGCGGCACATCGGGATGAACAGCGGCATGAACGTGTTCGGTCAGGGCAACCGGGCCAACCTCACGATCGGCCGCGCGGTTCAGTTGATCATCCGCAACGTCGGTGGCGGCCGACCCGGCGAGGTCGATCGTGCCACCCACGGCAACCCGGGCAAGATCAGCTTCTGCTTCGCCGAGGACGAGCACGGTTCCCCGATCTCGTCGCTGGCGAGCGCGCGCGGCGTCGCTCCAGGCGAGAACGCCGTGACCGTCTTCGCCGGGGAGGGCCCGCGTTGCATCGTCGATCAGCTCGCACGCGATCCGGACGATCTCGCCAACACCTTCGCCGCCTGCCTCCGCACGCTGCACAACCCGAAGTTGGTGCTGGCGTTCGACGCGGTCGTGGTGATCGGACCGGAGCACGCGCGAGTCTTCGCCGAGGCCGGATGGGACCGCGAGCGGATCGTGGCCGAGCTGCACGGGCGGCTGCAGATCCCCGGCGCCGATCTCGTCCGTGGCGCGCACGGCATCGCCGAGGGCGTCCCGGCTCACCTCCAGGACGCAACCCTGCCCAAGTTCCGCCCCGACGGGATCCTGCTCCTCCACGCCGGCGGCGGCGCCGGGCTCTTCTCCGCGATGATCGGCGGCTGGGCAAACGGTGCGCTCGGAAGCCAACCGGTGACGCGAATCGTGGGAGCATGACGACATGAGCTCCGTCGTCCTCGACCCCACGAACGAACGAGCCGTCGCCGAGCGCACGCGCTGCACGCGGCCGGCGTCGGTGGAGGGCCTCACCGTAGGCTTGCTCGACATCTCGAAGGCGCGCGGCAACATCTTCCTGGACCGGATCGAGGAGCGACTCGTCGCGCTCGGCGCCACGGTGAAGCGGTTCGCCAAG
>JAOBWQ010000162.1 GCA_025463425.1 Ilumatobacteraceae bacterium
GTTGTACACGTCGGCGTTGCCGCACATCACTCCCGACGAGGTGTAGGTGGTGGCCTGGGCCTCCACCCAATTGAGATCGCGCCCGAGCAGGTTGTTGCACGTCCCACCGCTCGAGTACTTGATCTCGGTGTAGGCAGAGTTGGCCGGCACCAGGCCATAGCCGCCCTTGGTGACGAGCATCCCCGCGCACTCTTGCAGGAAGACGGGATACCCGGACCAGTACGGTCGGTGCTGATTCGGGTCTGTGGCAGCCGCCACTCCCGCACCAGCCACGAACAGCGCAACGGCCAAAAGAGCAGCGCAGGCTCGTTTCATCGGACCACTAGCTAGTCGTCCGTCAGGGTTTCGTCAAGTGCACTGACACATGTTTGCGACGCTACGGCTCACCGAACGTGGGCCGGGTCCAACTCAACACGTTGCCGCTGTCGTCGAAGACCGCCACCCCGGAGATCTTCTCACCGGTGATCGGGTCGCGGGGTACGTCGTCGGGCTGGCCACCGTAGTAGGACCAGCCCTTCACAACACACGTGCCATCAGGAAGGTTCTCGGCGACGGCGACAAGCACGGGTTGCGGCGAGTTCAAGTCCGTCTGGAACGTGCCGTCTCCCTTGTCGCAGGAATCACCGATCGAGAGATCTCCGATGATGGCCTTTGACGCCTGCAGGTCGGCCTGGAAGGTTGCGTATGACTTGGCCGACGGAGGCGCCGTACTGACCTCTGACGGCGCGGTCGACGGGGCGACGGTGTCGGTGGGCGGTACCGGCTGGACCGATGAGTTCGTCGGCGATGACTGATCGGTGGCGGGCGGCGCCGGAACCGACAGGTTGGACGCGAGCGGCACGTCCGTCTCGGTGCGAACCGTGGTGCTGGGAAGCACTCCGGACACGGCGAGCAGCACCCCGACGATTGCAGCCACCAGGGCGAGGCTGAGGACGATCCGCCGGCGATCCGGAGCTGCCGGCCGCTGCGGTCCCAGCGCTTCGGACGTCGCCGGCATCTGCTCTGCTGCCCAGTCCAAGGCAGCGCGCAGCCGCCGCTCGGACTCAGGCGTCGGCTTCATTGCTCCACCTCCAGCCGCAGACGGGCGATCGCCCGCTTGACCAGAGTCCGCACGGTCGCCGATCTGACGCCCAACATCGCAGCAATCTCGTCTTCCGGCAGGTCGAGCCAGTACCGGCAGACGATCGCGATGCGCTCCTTGCGCGGCAGTCGCATGACCGAGTGCGCCAGCTCGGACGGCGAGTCGTTCGCCACCTCTGGCCGTGTCCAACCACCGAACTGCAGCCGATCCTGTTCGCGCTGCTGACGGGTGCCGCGTGTCTTGAGGTTGTTGACGACGACGATGCGGAGATATGCCGCCGGCTTCTCGATCCGGTCGTACCGATTGATCAACGCGAGGTACGCGTCTTGCACGGCGTCTTCGGCGGACGATGCATTGCCGCCGATCAACCAGGCGAACTTCAACACTGCGTCATACGTCTCGTCGTAGAACTGGTCGAACGACGGGCGCCGAGTCACCGAGCTCTCCTCTGGCGCCATCACGATCACACCATAAGGAGTCACACGGCGCCCAATACGTGACATCTCGTGTCGGCGAGCGACACGGAACGTCGCGAAACCTCGGATTTCTTGTCACGATCGGTGCCGTGCCGGCAGTCATGGATCGAGGGCGCGCTCTGGGCGAGCGCGGATCGAGTCGGGGACAAGGTGAGACGCAAGAGATGACCGACCGCTGCGGCTACGACGACCACCACGAGGCGCGAGTGCGCGCCCACATCAAGACGGTCTATGAGTTCGCCCGCGAGATGTTCCCGCTGCACGACGCCGACCTGTGCGTCGACGACGTGTTCACACGCGCCTCCGTCGAGTTGTGCGGGGCGAGCGATCCCGACGACATCTGGCACCTGCTCCGCTTCGCACTCGAGACGACCATCGAACGACATCCCGGATCGCCCGACTGGTGGCGTCGCAACGCGGATCTGGTGGTCGACGACTGGAGAGCTACGGCGCGGCGCATCCGTGACGATCTGCTCGCCAGCGAGCTCAAGCACCTGCTCGACGGGTTCGCCGACCTCGCCCTGTGGGAGCAGTCAGTGGTGCGCCTGATGGTCCTGGCCACGCCGGTGCCGTTGGACCGCCAGCACATCGTGCTCGGACTCGAGCCCGCAGCTGCTGATGAGTTCCTGTCCAGAGCCCACCGACGCCTCGTCGATCTCTCGCCGGGATCGTCGGCCCGACCCGGCTGACGAGAGCCGCTACTTCCCGAGTGTGAAGAGGATCGGCGCCCGACCCGGGCCCGCCCACTTCGGCGTCGGGCCGAGACGCCGCAACGTGCCGCTCTGCACGAGGCCATCGACGGCCTTGCGAATGGTCATCGGGCTGCCGCCGACGGACGAGGCGATGTCGGCCAACGTGAACGAGCCATGCGTCAGCGTGGCGATGTGCGCCTGGATCTCCTTGGCCGAAACCGAACGACCACGGCCGCCGGTCGATCGCCTCGACCGCGCTGCAGATGACTTGGCCGATGTCAGCAACCCAGCGGTTCGCAAGGTGGCCTCTGGCACACCCAGTTCGGCGAACGTCGAAGCAGGGATGGCGTTGTCGCTGGCCCACCCGCGTGCGACCCGAACGAAGGCTTGCTCATAGGCAGAGCCATCGACGCTGCGAGCGCGCGCCAGTGCGGCAAGTGCTTTGAGCCGCTCGATCGGATCGGTGGCCCCCGACGCCTCTCCCTCCAAGCGACGGACCTCGGCTTCATCGATCAACCGCGACGGGTCTTCGAGGAAGAGAAGGTATTGGCGAACGATTGCTTCCGGATCGAGAGTGGCGTTGCTCATCGGCGCTGACAATACCCCGGAACGGCGCGCACATCACCAACACGAGCCTGCCCGTTCGGTGTTTGGGTTCACCCTCCAAGGCAGCCCTGTCCGAAGGCCCTTGGCGTTTGCCGCCGAGGGCGTGGCCATTGACGAGCTGCCGGCATCTCTTGAAGTTGGCGGTTGGAACGTGAGCCATGCACGCGTGGCACCTACGCCGCGACCAGCTCCGCTCAGCTCGTGTCGACAACCCGCCCGGAACGACACAGGGAGCCTGCCGTTTCGGACAGACTCCCTGATCAGCGTCGGGGTGCCGGGATTCGAACCCGGGGCCTCCACGTCCCGAACGTGGCGCGCTACCAAGCTGCGCTACACCCCGATAGGTGCTTGCCCGATCGGACTGGAGGCCAGATGCGGACGTGCCGAAACTACCGGCCCGCCGGTCGAGACACAACCGGAGCCGGAGCCATCGGGCTGGGCCGAGCCCGGGCGGGCTCAGGAGGACGAGAGTGCTTGGTCCTCGTCGACGACTGCGATGTCCGCGTCGGCGTCGACGGTGGTGTCGCCCGCAGGGGTAGCGGCGTCCACCGGTTCGTCGTCGAGGATCGCGCTGACCGCGCGCTGGATCTTCAGCGCATCGAGCGGCTTGATCAACCAGCCATCGGCCCCGCTGCGCTTGGCCAGGAACACATCGGCGGTGCGGTCGAGCAGCATCAGCACCGGAATGTACGGCAGTGCGCCGGAGCTCTCGTCGAGGCGCAGGTTCATCGTGACGGCCATGCCGCCCATGGACCCGCTCTGCAGATCGACAATGGCCAGATCAGGTGTGCGCGCCTTGACCACGCCGGTCACGTCGCGGCCGTTGCGGCACACCGTGAAGCTGGTCTCGGGCCCGCCGAGCGCGGCCACGAGCTCGTCGACCACCCACTGGGCATCGGTTGCGATCAGTACGTGCACGATGGGCAACTGTAGTCGGC
>JAOBWQ010000018.1 GCA_025463425.1 Ilumatobacteraceae bacterium
CACTCGGCATCGCCACCGTCTCGGCTGCGCTGGTGATCACTGCCGGAGATCGTGGCCGTTCCGGTGCGGTGACGTAGGCGGGGCCCGAGTGATCGTCGATGTCGAGCAAATGGCGCTCAGAGTCGGCGGCGCGGGCCGCCGTTCATGCCCGGCCAGCGCGAGTTGCCGATCGTGTCGGTGTGCGGCCAGAACGCGTCTGGGTCGAGCGCGCCGGCGAGGGTGAGCGAGCGGGTCGAGTAGTCCATCTGTGACTTCTGCAGGTGCGCGGCGACCTGCTCGCGCATCGGCAGCAGCTCGGCGATCGGATCCCAGGGGGAGTCGCGCAGCACGAGATCACCGTCGACCTGGATGCGGTACACCAACGACGAGGTCGATGAGACCTTGACGACGTGCGGAGGGAAGTCGTAGCGCTTCTCGGTGCCGCCCACGGCGCGGGAGTACTTCAGCCACCACTGATGCTCGGTCCAGGTCTGTTCACCCTCGGCGGAGATGTCCGCAACGACCTCGCCGGAGAACTCGAGGAAGGTGTAGCCCTGATGGTAGGCGCGAGCGACGACGTGGTTGCCGATTCGGAAGTACTTGATCGTGCAGGGGAACTTCGGCTGGCCGTTGATCTCGTTGCTGATGAAGATCGCCTGCTCCTGATCGATCCCGTAGCCGATGTTGTAGAGACCTTCGATGCCGTCGTACCGGGCCGGCACCATGATGACGACGCCGAACTCGGGCTCGCCGGCGATGGGCACCTGGTACACGTGGAGGTGAACGTGGGGCTCGGCTCCGGGCGTGATGCCCGGGGGGAGGAGGTCGGCGATCCGGTCCGGATCGGTGCGATAGATGACTCGCAGCGTGGGCCAGTTCGAGTAGTCCCCCGGCGTGATCGGATCAGGCAGTGCCATGGCGTTCCCCCTTTGATGTCGCAACATTTCCGAAATCGGTACGATAATACGATCGGCGCGGTGCCCGGTCAATCGTCCGGCGCAGATTTCCGTTGGTGGTCGGCGTTGACGAACCACGTCGTCGTTGTATTATCGAATCGAGTTCGATTAATCGAGGGGGTGCTCGACATGAGCAAGTATCTGGTCATCTCGTCCGACGGTCATGCCGGGCCGCCGTCGGATGTCTACCGCGAGTACCTCGAAGAGCGATACCGGATCCGGTTCGACGAGCACCAGGCGCTGATCGCGAGCATGCGGGTCACCAACGACGCCTTCATCGAGGAGTGGGACGAGGAGACCGGCGACCACGACATGCTCGCCGGCTACGACCCGGCGGTGCGTGACGGCATGCTCGACAAGGAGGGCGTTGCCGCCGAGGTCCTCTTCCCCGACGCCGATGTGCTGGGCACCGGTCGGCTCGCGTCCTCTCCGTTCGGTTCCGGCCTGGCGTCGGGTCGCGACGGGGATCCCGAGACGGTCAAGGCGGGCGCCCGTGCCCACACCCGGTGGCTCGCCGACTTCTGCCGCACGAACCCGCATCGCCGCATCGGCGTGGCCGTGGTGCCGGTGACCGCCGGCGTCGCGGAAGCCGTTGCCGAAGTGCACGCCGCTGCCGACATGGGGCTGCGTGGCGTGATGATGCCGACCCGCTGGTTCGACGAGCCGGCCTACCTCGACCCGATGTACGACCCGTTCTGGGCTGCATGCGCAGAGACCGGACTGGTGTTGCACACCCACTCCGGCGCCGGTCCGTCCGACTACCCGCTCGGGCCGGGCTTCCTCTCGATCTACGCTTCTGAGGCCTACTGGTGGGCGGCCCGACCGTTCTGGGTGCTGCTCCTGTCGGGTGTGTTCGAGCGCCATCCGAAGCTGATGTACTCGATCGCCGAGAACGGGGCCTGGTGGGTCCCCGACCAGCTCAAGCGGATGGACGAGAAGTGGGTCGGCGGGCACAACACCCGCAAGTTCGGCGACGCGTTCAAGCAGGACATGACGATGAAGCCCAGCGAGTACGTGGCCCGCAACTGCTTCTTCGCCGCATCCACCCCGGGAGCGGACGAGATCGATCGCCGCTACGAGATCGGCATCGGGAACCTGCTGTGGGGCAACGATCTACCCCATCCGGAAGGCACCTACCCGCACACCCGCGAATGGATCGCCACTCGCTTCGGTGCCGTGCCGGAGGACGAGACCGCGCAGATCCTCGGGCTCAACGCCGCCGCGCTCTACCGGGTCGACACCGCCGCGCTGGCGGATCTCGTCGACCGGATCGGCCCGACACCCGAAGACGTGCACGGCAAGATCGCCGTCTGACCGACCTCCCCGAGGCAGTCGGTCATCCGAGCTGGTGCATCTCCGTTGCGTTCTCGCCACGTGAGAACTTCTCCAGCCGCTCGGTCAGCGTCGCGATCGCCCGCTCGGGGTTGAGGATCATGACGAACCGGCCGTCGCGGATGCCCTCGACGACCAGCTCGGCCAGCTCGTCGAGCGACTGGATCGGCATGCCTCGCTCGCGCAGTTGGGCGACGGTCAGCGCCGGTGTCGATCGTGGGCGCTCGCGGGCGAGCTCGGACGGGCGGTTGCGATCCGAGGTCCACAGGCCGGTGTCGAGCAGGCCCTGCCCGGACGGGTAGAACACAGCTGCGCGGACCTTGGCCGACTGCGAGTGGAGCTGGGCGTCGAGGCACTCCGTGAGGCATGTCACCGCACTCTTCGTCGCGGCGTAGACCGACGCCGTCGGCATCGGCGCGATCGGGCCGTCGGGGGAGGAGGTGTTGATCACGATGCCCTCCTCGCCGGACTCGAGCATCCGTGGGACGAACGCCTGGATGCCGTGCGCCACGCCGAAGACGTTGACCGAGAAGGTCCACTTCCAGTCGTTCGGCGTCGTGTCCCATACTGCAGCGCTCGGCGGCCCGACGCCGGCGTTGTTGCACAGCACGTGGACCTTGCCGTATTCGGCGAACGCCGCTGCCGCGAGCGCCTCGACGGACTCGAACGACGTCACGTCGGTCTGGACGCCGATCACCTCTGCGCCGGCGTCGCGCAGCTCGCCGACGGTGCGGTGCAGTGCGCCGGCCTCGATGTCGGCGATGACGAGCTTCATCCCCTCGCGCCCGAAGCGCTCGGCGAGTGACTTGCCGATTCCCCCGGCACCCCCCGTGATGACGGCAACGCGGCCTGTCAGGTCTTCCACGTGTTCCCCCCGTTGACTTGTTTTCGAAAAGCATACGATAATGGCCCGGCAGCCGACAAGGCCTGGCTCGACACTGCGCGCAGTGCGCCCTCAGGCCGTCGGCAAGGATTGCTGCGTCATGGAGAGGGGCCCGACGATGACTGACATCACGGAGATCAACGCCGAGGACGAGCGTTCGGAGCGCTCTCTCGCGCTCGGTGAGCTGACCTCGACCGCGATCAACGATCTCAACGGCGGGCTGCCGTCCGGCCTTCCGATGCCGCGCAACCTCGCGATGGTCACCGATCCGACGCAGCGCAAGCTCGTGACGCACTTCAAGGGTCGGCGAGTTCCGTTCCCCGTGCCCAACGGCTGGTTCGTCGTCGCCGAGTCGAAGGATCTGGAGCCCGGTGGGGTGCGCGCCCTCTTCTACTTCGATCGCGATCTGGTCCTCTATCGCGGCGAAGACGGCGTGGCACGGGTCATGGACGCGCACTGCACGCACCTCGGTGCCCACCTCGCCGTCGGCGGCCGAGTGGACGCGAACTGCCTGCGCTGCCCGTTCCACGGTTGGGCCTTCGACGGCTCCTCCGGACGCTGCGTCGACGTGCCCTACGGGGACACCAAGCACATCCCGCCGAAGGCGCACAACCGGTCGTATCCGACGATCGAGCGCAACCACATGATCTGGGCCTGGTACCACGCGCACGACGGCGAGCCCTTCTACGACGTGCCCGAGGTCGATGAGTTCAGCGACGACGAGTGGTCGCCCATCCTGTGCCGGGACTTCGTGGTCAACGTCGCCGCGCAGGAGATGGCCGAGAACAACGTCGACTTCGCGCACTTCCGCTACGTCCACGGCACCGACGCGATCCCCGAGAACGACTTCATCGTCGACGGCACGTACAAGCGCACCACGAGCCTCGACGGCGCGTTCGTCCGTGAGGGCTACGGGCTCGGCCTCGGCGTGCTGCGGGTCAAGGGCTACGTCACGTTCCTGTCGTCGACGACACCGATCGACGAGTCCAAGGTTCACGTGCGATGGATCTTCACGGCACCGAAGGCGAACGGGGATGGCGCGGCCGAGCAGGCGGCGGATGCCTTCTTGTCCGGTGTCAGCCAGGACATCCCGATCTGGGAGAACAAGATCTACCGGGATCCGCCGATCATCACCAAGACCGAGAAGCTGATCCTCGAACACCGTCGCTGGTCGTTGCAGTTCTACTCGGACTTCGACTGACGTCGACCGAGGGCAACGGTCAGGCGCCCGCTCGGCCGTGGTGGACGACGGGTTGCCACGGCAGGTCGTAGGTGACGGCGATGCCACGCAGCACCAACTCGAGCACCTGCTCGAAGCTCGATCCCCGCTCGGATCGACGCTCCTTGAAGAGGCGCCTGATGTTGCGGAGCTGACTGGTCGGCGTCGCCTTGAGGAGCTGACGGATCGCGTCGGCTCCCGCAGCATCGGTGGCCATGTCCTGCTCCCGCTTCTCGGCGATGACGAGGCCGAGCGCGCTGGCCGACACCAACCGATACGCGTCGTTCGCCTGGCTGATCGTGAAGCCCTCGTCGACCAGGACGCCGAGGATGATGTCGAGGTTGGGAAGGACGGAGTCGAGACCGATCGCGCCCTCCAGGTACTGGCCCAACAGGCCTGGCTGGGTCGTGAAGACGGCGTGGTTGTAGTGGCCCCAATCGAGCAGCCACTGCGCCCAGGTCTGACCGTGGAACGTGGGCAGCGGCACGGCCCGGGCAGATCGCTCGGCCGCGGCGCGCATCAGGTCCTCGCTGCCGTCGACGTAGTGGTAGAGCGCAGAGATCGACACGTTGAGGTGATCGGCAACTGCTCGGAGCGTGAGACCCTCCAGACCGAGCTCGTGTGCAGCGTCCGCGATCATCGCCCGGTTCAGCCGCGCGGGCCGTCCGGCCTTGCGCGCAGGTTGTGAGGGCGAGAGTTCGCGGGAGGTCACCGACGGAAGAGTACCGAGCCTGCCGGGGCGACGAGTGGGTTGCGCCGGAAGTGTTCGCGTGCCATTCTTGATACGACATCGAAAACTCCTCGCGGGGGCGAGCGGCCATCGGTGCCGGGGATCGAGCGGTCATCGAGTCGGGCTGCTCGACTTCGATTCGACAACGGGGAGGACACAGCATGAGGTTCGGACGCGCAGGAACGGCAATGCTGATCGGGTTGGTCGGAATGGCCGTCGCCTGTACGAGCCAGACCGACACGGCGAGTTCGACGACGTCGGCAGCGACGACGACACAGCCGGCGTCGTCGGCAGCCCCGAGCCCTTCGACCGACGGGTCCGGAGCCGGTTCGACCGTTCCCGGATCGGCGGCGCCGGATTCGTCCGCCGTCGACACGGCCGGCACCGGATCGTCCTCTCCGGACACCGCATCGACCGGTTCGGGCGCACCCGTCACGTCCGACACCACGGCGCCGGCAACGCCTGGCCTGGCCGCGGACGACGACAGTGCCGGCTCCACCACCGGCATCACCGACGACGCGATCAACGTCGCCTACCTGGGCGTCGACTTCAGCGCACTGAACGGGACCGGATTGGTCCCTGACCTCGGGGATCAGCAGAAGCAGGTGCAGAGCTTCGTCGACGAGATCAACGCGAACGGGGGCATCGCGGGACGCCAGATCAACCTCCACTTCAAGCTGCTCGACGTGCTCGGTTCCGGGCCGGACGTGATCCAAGCCGAGTGCATCGCGGCCACACAGGAGTTCAAGGCGGCGATCATCGTGCTCCCACCGGCCGCAGCCCGCGACATGGCGCGCTGCACTGCGGTGACGAACAAGACCCTCACCCTCGAGACGACCGCGTTCGACGATGCCCTGTACAGCGAGTCCCAAGGACGGCTGATCTCCACCGGTGGCATGACCATCGACCGTCAGTTCAGGGCATGGGCGGACAAGATGGACGAGCTCGGCTACTTGGACGGCAAGACCATCGGCATCGTGGTCGGCGACCAGCCGGCTGAGTTCTCCAACGCCGTGAACACAGCGCTCGTTCCGGAACTGGAGAAGCTCGGGCACGCAGCCGCCCAGGTGATCACGCTGCCCTGCGCCGCCGGAACCACGTCGTGCGAGCAGTACGACGTGGCCGCGACGAAGCTGCAGCAGTCGGGTGTGGACACGGTGTTCATGGAGCTCGCCAACACCTTCGGCACGGGCCTCATCCAGGCGGCGTCCGACATCGACTACCAACCGAAGTGGTTCCTGGAGGGCAACCAGACCACCGAGACCGTGCTCAAGTTCCTCGACTCCGTGAAAGCCTCCCTCGACGGTTCGGTCGGGGTGGGGTTCGCGTTCAACCTGCCCGGCGACATCAATCAAGGGGCCACCGACTGCAACAAGGTCGTCAGCGATCGCAGCGGCGAGACCTACGCGCCCGGATCAGATGCGTTCGGCTTCGTCTCCAACGTGTGCGGTGCGTTCCAGACGCTGCAGCTGGCGGGCAAGGATCTCGTCGGCAAGGCGCTCGACCAGGGCACGCTGATCGCCGCGATCGAGGGCCTCGGCACCGTCCACTACGGCATCGGACCCGACGGCACCCTGTCGCCGACCAAGCACGACGCCGGGGACTACCTCTTCCTCTGTGACTACCAGGCGGCGACCGGCACGTGTGTGCGCCGCAGCGATCCACCGTTCAAGGTGCCCGCCTGAGCATGTCGGCTGATGCCGACACCCGTGCCGCGGGCTCGGCAGCGAGCCTCGCAGCAACGGTGCTGGCGGAGGAGGCTCGCCGGCAGGAGGGTCAACGCGGTGCGCCCGCCGTCGTGCTGCCGGACGATCTGCTCCCTGGCGTCGGCGCCGACGCCGTTTCCCTCCGTCAGGCGATCCGTGCGGGCGGTGCCGCGCTGGTCGTGACGCTGGGCATGTCACGCGCCATCGACTCGTTCGATCTGGCGGCGATCAGCGTGCTCGCTCCCGACATCCAGAAGACCCTCCATGTCAGCGATGCCGTCATCGCTGCGATCGGCGGCGCGTTCGGGGTCTTGTTCCTCGTCGGGTCGATCCCGATCAGCACGCTCGCCGATCGGCACCCACGCAAGCTCGTTGCTGGGGTCTCGATGGCGCTCTGGTCGGTGTTCGTGTTCTGGACGGGTTTCGCTCGGGCCGCGTTCTGGCTGTTCCTCGCTCGCCTCGGCGTGGGCATCAGCCAGAGCTACGCGTTGCCGGTCAACGGTCCGTTGCTCGCAGACGGCTACCCGATCGAGGCACGTTCGCGAGTGTTCGCCATCCACGGCGGGATGGAGGTCGCCGGCAGAGCGGCCGGACCGCTGATCGCCGGCGGCATAGCCGGCGCGATCGCCGGGCCGGAGAGCTGGCGATGGGCGTTCTGGCTGATCGCGTTCGCTGGGATCCCGGTCGCGATCGCCACCTTCTTGCTGAAGGAGCCGCGCCGAGGACGCAACGAGATGACCGCCGTGCTGGGATCCGAGCTCGCTCCTGCGACCGCAGAGTTGCCGGTGTCGGTCAGCGTCGCCTTCGAACGGCTGCGCAAGATCCGCAGCTTCCACTTCTTCCTCACCGGGATGGCCGCCCTCGGCTTCGCACTCTTCAGCATCCCGCTGTTCATGAACCTCTACCTGGAGGACCACTTCGGCCTCAGCGCCTGGCACCGGGGCATCTTCGGGTCGGCGATCGCCGCGCCCGGGATCGCCGCACTGGCGATCGCCGCACCCCGGACCGACCGGCTCTTTCGCCGCAGCCCTCCGGCAGCGCTCGTGTTCGTCGGGGCGATGATCGGCGCCTTCGGCATCTTGATGGTCGTCGGGTTGGCGATGCCGAACGTTTGGCTCCTCGGCGTGTTCTTCGCGCTCGGCACGGCGCTGTCGCAGTGTGCGTTCGTCAGTGTCATGTCGGTGGCGAACGCGGTGATCCCGTATCGCCTGCGCTCGCGTGGCGCAGCGATGGTCGGCGTGTACCTGACCGTCTTCGGAGGCTTCGTCGGCGCCGTGCTCACCGGTCTGCTCGCGGAAGCCGTCGGCCGGCGTACCGCGATGATCGTGGTGATCCTGCCGTCGACGGTGATCGGTGGTGCGCTGATCGCGTTCGGCGCGAAGTACGTGCGCAACGACATCTCCCTCTGCGTCGAGGAGCTGATCGAGGAGAAGGCCGAGGCCGACCGCATGCAGGAGCTCGATGCGCAGGTCGCAGCGATCCAGGTGCGCAACCTCGACTTCTCCTACGGCAACGTGCAGATCCTGTTCGACGTCAACCTTGATGTCCACCAGGGCGAGACGGTCGCGCTGCTCGGGACGAACGGGGCCGGCAAGTCGACGCTGCTGCGCGTGATCAGCGGGCTCGGGGTGCCGAGTCGGGGGGTCATCCGACTGCACGGGCGCACGATCACCTACGCCGAGCCGGAGCTGCGGGCGCGGATCGGCATCGTGCAGCTGATGGGTGGCAACGCCGTGTTCGGTTCGCTCTCCGTCGACGAGAACATGCGCATGGGAGCCTTCCTGTACGACGCGCCGGACGCCCGGCGGCGGAGTGAAGTGTCGCTGCGCCGTTTCCCGGTGTTGATGGAGCGACGACGGTCGTTGGCGAAGGATCTGTCCGGCGGCCAGCAGCAGATGCTTGCGCTCGCGATGGCGCTCATCCACGAACCCGAGGTCTTGATCATCGACGAGCTCTCGCTCGGCCTGGCGCCGGTGACGGTGCAAGGCCTGCTGCAGATCGTGCGTGATCTCAAGGAGCAGGGCCTCACGATGATCATCGTCGAGCAGTCGCTCAACGTCGCGCTGTCGATCGCGGATCGGGCGATCTTCATGGAGAAGGGGCAGGTCAAGTTCGACGGGCCCGCGCAGGAGCTCGCCCAGCGAGACGACCTCGCGCGCGCCGTCTTCCTCGGCGCCGCAGGGGCCGGCGACGGATGATCACCGCGCTCGCCCTCGATGCCCCGCACCAGGTTCTCGTCAGTGGTGCCCTGCGTGGCCTCACCATCGGAGTGTTCGCAGTCGGCGTCATCCTGCTCTATCGATCGAGCCGGATCATCAACTTCGCGCTCGGTGAACTGGGTGCGTTGTGCGCGGCGATCTTCGTCCGGCTGACGATCAACTACCACTGGAACTTCTTCCCGGCCCTCGGGCTCACCGTGGTCGTCGGTGCGATCCTCGGTGGGTTGCTGGAGCTGGCTCTGGTCCGTCGCCTGGGCAAGGGCCCCAAGGTGACGCTGACCGTGGCCACCATCGGCGCCGCGCAGCTGTTCCTGTTCGTGCAGGCGGTGCTGCCCGACCTCAGTGCCTACTCGAAGTTCCCCACCGCGTTCACGAAGAAGTGGAAGCTCGGCGACGTCATCATCCGCTCGGAGCATGTCGTCGCGGTCGTCGTCTTTCCGCTGATCGTCCTCGCGCTGGCGATCTTCCTGAACCGCACCAAGCACGGAACGGCGGTCCGAGCGGCAGCGGACAACCCGGACGCCGCGCGCCTGGCCGGGATCAGCGTGAAGCGCGTGTCGTTCATCGTGTGGGCCATCGCCGGCGGCCTCGCCGCCGTCACCACCGTGTTGAACGCGCCACTCGCCAACGCCAACGTTGCCTCGACGGGCCAGATCGGCCCGGGCATCCTGCTGCGCACGCTGGCGGTCGCGGTGATCGCCGGCATGTCGTCGATGACGGTGGCGATGGCTGCGGGCATCGTGCTCGGCGTCGTCGAGGCGGTGGTCTTCTACAACAACCCCACCGACCCCGGCCGGATCAACGCGATCCTGTTCGTCGTCGTGCTCGTGGCCGTGCTGGTGACATCGGCGCGGAGCCGATCCCTCGGGTCGCGTGAGCGGTTCTCGTTCGCACCACGAACCCGACCGATCCCCGCCGCGCTGCAGAGCCGGTGGCTGATCCGCCATCACACCAAGATCGGAGCCGCGAGCGCGCTGGCCGCCGCGATCGTCGTCCCAATGGTCGTCACCGCACCGTCCCGGCAGTTCCTCTACGCGCAGATCCTGCTGATGGCACTCATCGCGCTGTCGCTGACGGTCCTCACCGGTTGGGCGGGCCAGCTCTCGCTCGGCCAGTTCGCCCTGGTCGGACTCGGCGGCGTCACGGCCTACACGCTGTTCGAGAACCACATCCAGTTCCCCGTCGGTGTTCTCGTCGGCATGGTCGTCTCGGCGGCGGCTGCGGCGCTCGTCGGCCTTCCGGCGCTGCGGATGCGCGGCCTGTTCCTTGCGATCAGCACGCTCGCGCTCGCCGTTGCTGCACCCTGGATCTTGGAGCGATCGATCTTCCACACCCACGGTCAATCGACATCGGTCATGCCGAGGCCGATCATCGGTTCGTTCTCGCTGGCGCCCCAGCGCACCTACTACTACGTCTGTCTCGGCGCGCTGGCCCTGTCGATCATCGCCATGGCGCGTCTGCGGCGCAGCGGGCTCGGGCGGGTGCTGCTCGCCGTTCGCGACAACGAGCAATCGGCATCGGCGATGGGACTGTCGCCCACGCGGGTCAAGCTGTTCGCGTTCGCCGTCTCCGGAGCGTTGGCGGGTCTCGCCGGTGGACTCATGGTCGGGCTCCTCCAGCAGTTCACGACCGACCGGTTCAGCGCGATCGGATCGCTGCAGATCGTCGCGATCGCCGTCGTCGGCGGGCTGGCCTCGATCACGGGTTCCGTCATCGGGGCGCTGTTCGTCGTGGGGCTGCCCGCGTTCTTCCCGGACAACAACCAGGTCGGACTGCTGACCAGCGGTGTCGGGCTGCTGGTCCTCCTCCTGTACTTCCCGGGCGGCCTCGTCCAGATCCTGTTCAACGCCCGCGATGCGATCTTCAGCGTCGTGGCGCGACGCACGCCAGCGCCAACCGATGAGCATCCGGCGCTGCCGACCACAGCGTCGGTCCTTCCGCCGCGCGTGTCGGTCGACTCGAACGGCGCGCCCGCGCTCGTCGTCAGCGGAGCGAACGTCCGCTTCGGCCTGCGCACCGTCGTTGCCGATGTCAACCTCGAGGTCCGACTCGACGAGATCGTCGGCCTGATCGGTGCGAACGGTGCGGGCAAGTCGACGCTGATGAACGCGATCGGTGGCAACGTCTCGAGCATCGGCCACATCGAGCTCTTCGGGCGAGACGTCGACGGCAGTGCTCCGCATCGACGGGCTGCGCTCGGCCTCGGCCGCACGTTCCAGGACGCTGCCCTGTATGGCGACCTGACGGTTCGCGAGACGGTGCAGGTCGCCGTCGAGACCCGAGCCCGTGCGCACCTCGTGACCGTCGTCCTGGCGCTGCCTTCGGCGCGTCGGGTCGAGCGCGCCAAGCGTGCTCACGCCGAGGAGATGCTCGCCTTCCTCGGCCTCGGGCCGTACGGCGACCGGTTCGTCCGTGAGCTGTCGACCGGTATGCGGCGGATCGTCGAGTTCGCCTGTCTGCTGGCGTCGGATGCGAAGTTGCTCTGCCTCGACGAGCCGACGGCCGGGGTGGCCCAGCGCGAGGCGGAGGCGTTCGGTCCGCTGCTGCTGCAGGTCCGCAAGGAGCTCGACGCCTCGATGCTCATCATCGAGCACGACATGCCGCTGGTGATGTCGTTGTGCGACCGCATCTACTGCCTCGAAGCCGGGCGAGTCATCAGCACGGGTACCCCGGCAGAAGTCCGCAACGATCCACTCGTGATCGCTTCATACCTCGGTACAGATGCAGCCGCGATCGAGCGCAGCGGGGCACGAAGCGATGATCGCCCGGAGATCGCTGCCCGCTGAGGCGGTGCGATCCCGACCTCCGGTTCTCGTACACTGGATGCCGATGAGCTACATCGATCTCATCGTCGAGCGACAGATCGCCGAGGCCATCGCGCGCGGTGAGATGGGTGGCGGTCCGTTGCAGGGCAAGCCGCTGGCTGACCTCGGGAGCGAGCGTGAGCCCGGCTGGTGGGCGGCGCGAACACTCAGTCGCGAACGCAGTGCCGAGCGGCGCCGCGAGGCGGACATCGCGCTGGCCCAGCGTCGCAACGCCCTGTGGGCGGCAGACAGCCGCTCGCAGCTGATCGATCTGGTTGCCGAGACCAACGCGTGGATCGAAACGACGAACGCCACACTCCAGCCGATCGACGCGATCCCCGCCCTCGTGCTGCAGGACTGTGACGACACCTGGGCCGCGTTGCGTGCCTACGACTCACGAGCCAGGGGCCATCGACGTGGGCCACGGCGCGGGCGCTGATCGCGGTCAGGCGGACGCGACCAGCTCGAGCGTGGCCAGGTCATTGATCGCCGCGCACGAGCGACGCGCCATGGTGAGGAACATCTCGTCCGACTCGGGCGTGGGTTCGCTCGACGCGAACATGCAGCCGAGCACCGTGATCATCGGTCCCTGGAGCTGACCGAAGCGGTAGTCCTCGAAGCACGCTTCGGTGGAGTAGTCGGTGACACCGAGATCGCCGAGGGCCTGCACGTAGGTGTCGATCAACGCGCGCTCGTGGTCGCGGCGCAGGCTCGAGTCGATGCTGTTGCCGAGGAAGTAGGCGACGTCGCGTGACGGCGGCGCGACGGCCACGGTCTGCCAATCGAGCACGGACACCCCATCGCCCTTGGTCGGGAACATCAGGTTGTCGAGTCGGTAGTCGCCGTGGGTCACGGTGAACGGGCGCGGCCGAGCCATCTGCCACCGGCCCAGCACAGGGCCGACATCGCGGATGATCTGCAACTCGGTTGGACCGAGGGCGTCGCGGTAGCGCTCGGTGAACTGGTCGGCCATGTCGGTGTAGATGGCGCCGAGGAAATCGGCGACCTCTGCATCGGGTGGTGCGATGAACTCCAGATCGAGCAGCGTCGGATCGTTCCAGCGCGGCGCGTGGAGCCCGGCCAGGTTGCGCAGCGCATCGTGCGCCTGGGCGATGCTGCAGCCGTTCTTCTGCACGCCGGGAACAGCGGGCGCGAGGTCTTCGAGCAGGAGCGAGAAGGTCAAGGTGTCCTCGGCGATCGCTGCGTGCCAGCAGCGAGGCGTTCGGACGACCACGGTGCCGGCGATGGCCGAGTAGAAGCCGACCTCCTTGACGAAGCCGCCGGCCACGCGCCGGCGAACCGCTTCGTCTCCCGTGGCGAGCTTGACGATGAACGACGTCGGAGCCCCGTCGTGCGGCGCCGCGTAGGTGGGGACGACTCGGTAGCTGGCGCCGATCTGACCGGTACCGACCCGCCTGGACTCCAGTTCCACGACATCGACGTCGAGTCCGGCACCGCGCAGCCTCGCGGTGAGCCATGTCGGCGTCACCTGTTCGATGTCGGCGGCAACGCTCATTCGCTGGGCTGGTCGGCGCCCGAACGATCGGCGCCCGTTGCGATCAGATCGAGCTTCTCGAGGGTGGAGATCAGTGCCATCTTCGGCACGACCGGCCAGCGGATGGCGTTGCGCAGGTCGTCGTTGATGTCCGACCAGTCGCAGTACGAGGTCACGTCGGTGGTGCCGTCACCCGCGTCGACGAGCTCGTACCCGTAGACGTGGCCGAGCGGGCCGTGGCCCGGGATGCCGACACCCCACTCGAACAGGGTGGTCGGCTCGATCTTGGTGACGACGTTCTCGACCTTGTACTTGCCGAGCGGCATGTCGCCGAGGGCCTCGCGGTCCATGTCGATGACGAACACATCGCCCACGGCGGTCAATGGCGAGGCGTCCGGCGCAGCGACGAGCATGTGCGATCCGTCGATGGCGACGTGCCCGTTCGGGTCGCTCACGATGGCGAAGATGGCGGCCGCTGGGGCAGCGATTCGACGGGTTGCGGAGATGCGTTCTTCGGACATCGCGGCATGGTAGGCGAGCGCGTGGAGCGCGCTCCAGGCAGACTGAACCGGCAACGCGAGCGACCGGGAGTGTCCGAATGAAGTACGAGATCGAGCACGACGATGCCGAGTGGCACGCCAGGTTGAACCCGGCAGAGTTCGCAGTTCTCCGCGAGGCCGCAACGGAGCGGCCGTGGTCCGGAGCGCTGCTGAAGGAGGACCGTGCCGGGCTGTACACGTGCAGGGCGTGTGGCAACGAGTTGTTCAAGGCAGGGACCAAGTTCGACTCCGGCTGTGGTTGGCCGAGCTTCTACGAATCGATCCGCCCCGAGGCCGTCGAACTGATCGAGGACCTCAGCCTCGGCGCCGAGCGCACCGAGGTTCGTTGCGCCCGATGCGGTTCCCACCTCGGTCACGTCTTCCCCGATGGCTTCGGCACGCCGACCGGTGATCGGTACTGCATGAACTCGCTCTCGCTCG
>JAOBWQ010000211.1 GCA_025463425.1 Ilumatobacteraceae bacterium
ACAGCGTGTACCGCTTCTTCGCGTGGGGGATGATCCCGATCGGCACCGCGCTGGGCGGGCTCACGGTGGTGCTCGTCCAACCGCACTGGGGGCGCGAGGCCGCGTTGCGCGCGCCGTTCTTCGTCGCCGCTGCACTCGGCGTGCTGATCGCCCTCTACGCCGTGCCGCGGCTGACGACCGAGCGCCTCGATACTGCGAGAGAAGAAGGCATCGCGGCTCGGGCGGCTCGAGCGGCGGCCCTCGCCGAACAGGCTGTGCTGGCCGAGGACCCCGCGCAGGCCGAGCCCTCAGCGCCGTCGGAGCAGTAGCGTGCCGCGCATGCGCGAAGCCGTCACCGTCCACATGAACGCCACCCCCGAAGCCGTGTGGGATCTGGTCAGCGATGTCACCAAGATCGGCCAGTTCAGCCCGGAGACCTTCGAGGCCGAGTGGCTCGAGGGGGCAACAGGTCCAGCCGTCGGCGCCCGGTTCCGCGGCCACGTCAAGCGCAACGGGATCGGTCCGGTCTACTGGACGTCCAGCTCGGTGACGACCTGCGAGCCGGGTCGCGAGTTCGCGTTCGGCGTCGGCAAGCCGGGCAAGCCGCTCAGCAGCTGGGGCTACCGGATCGAGCCCGCCGGCGACGGCGTCGACGTCACCGAATCGTTCGCGCTCACCCCGACGCTCGGGTTGCGCCTCTACTGGGCGCTGATGGGCTGGTCGCGCGGCAAGACCAACCGCGAGGACATGCGCACCACGCTCGAGCGGATCAAGGCAGTGGTCGAACGACCCGCCGGCGAGGCCGGCGAACAACCCGCCCCCTGATGCAGGCGGACACCGCTCGCTACGCTCCGAGGATGTCCGACACCGCGATCCGGGGCGTGGCCAAGGCCATGATCCACACGTTCTTCCGGCGCGTCGAGGTCGATGGTCTCGAATCGCTCCCGGCCACGGGCCCGGTGATCACGGTGGCCAACCACGCCAACGGCCTGGTCGACGGGTTGTTGCTGATGTCGACGCTGCCACGCTGGCCGAGGTTCCTCGGCAAGGCCACGCTGTTCCGCATCCCAGGGCTGAAGCCACTGCTCGGGCTGGCCGGCGTGATCCCCGTCCACCGCGCCAAGGATGCCAGGCCCGGTGAGACCGACCGCGCCGCACAGAACGATGCGACGTTCGCCGAGTGCCGGCGGCTGCTCGGTCAGGGGGCCGTCGTGTCCATCTTCCCGGAGGGCATCAGCCACGATCTCGACACGCTGCAGCCGCTGCGCACCGGGGCGGCACGCATCGCGCTGTCCGCTGCTGCGGAGGGGGCAGCCGGGATCAGCATCGTGCCGATCGGACTCGCCTACGACGCCAAGGCGACGTTCCGCTCGCACGCGCTCGTCACCATCGGAGATCCGATCCCGGTCGACCAGTGGACCGAGGCCTACCTCGCTGATCAACGGGCCACTGTTCGCGCCTGCACCGATGCGATCACCGAAGGGCTGCGCGCCGTGTCACCCGACGAGACCAACCTGCCCAGCCCTGCGGCGGTCACGAGGCGTCTACGGTTCGCGACCGCGGTGCGCTCGGCCCGCGAAGTCAGCCCGCGACCGACGCTGCTGCTGGCTGCGCCGATCGCGCTCATCGGCGCGATCGTGCACGCCGTGCCGTACCAGATCGTCAAGCGTCTGGCCCGACTGCCGAAGGGCGAGAGCATCCGCTCCACCGTCAAACTGCTCGGGTGCACCGCGCTCTTCCTCGTCGAGTGGGTCTGCATCGCCGCCTACGCATGGCGCAAGCGAGGTCCGCTCGTCGGGCTCGTCGCCTTGGCAGCGGCGCCGGCAACGGGCTACGTCGCGGTCCGCTTCGCGGAGACGCTTCGCGACGTGGCACCGGAGACCGAGCACCCGATCGAGGTCGATCAGGTCCGGGATTGATTCGTCTCCACGGGAACTGTCGCGGGACCGCCGATACCTGGAACTGACGCCTCCGGGACGTCAACTGTCAGGGAGGGCAGACGGTGCAGCATTGCAAAGATTGCCGTCCCCCAGATCACAAAAAGAACAATTGCCATGGCGATCACGCCTCCGTGTGCCCAGAGCGAGCGCTGGTGAAACCGATGGTCGATGATTGCGGCGGGCAACGCAGGGCCTGCGCCCATCCCGAGCCGTTCTCGGGAGGTGACTGGTTCCGGGAACGGGCAGCTGAACGATCCTGTAATGCCACGGCCGTCTCAGACGATCTGTACTCGAAGGCATTCCCGCGTGAGCCGAAGGTGTTGCGATCTGCGCTCCCTTTTGGAGCTCCAGCGCGTCATGCATTTGTCATATAGATCGGAGTTGTCGCGCGCGCATCGTGTTCAATTTGCGTCGACGCACATCGATTCGAACGTGGGCACTTGGCGGTGTTTACGAGGCGAATGATCTGGATATCGGTACTCCAACACATTCGGCGATGAATGATCATCGTCGACTACATAGGAGGAACACATGCTTGGATTCATTGTTTATCTCGTCGTGATCGGCCTGGTTGCAGGGTTCATCGCTCGGGCCGTCGTGCCCGGCAAGGATTCGCTCTCGGTCGGTGGAACCATCCTGCTCGGCATCGTCGGCTCGTTCGTCGGAGGGTTCCTCGGTTACGTGCTCACCCACCACGACGCCAACGACGGCGCCTTCCAGGCATCGGGCATCATCGGTTCGATCCTCGGTTCGATCGTCGCCCTGCTGGTGTACCGGGCCGTGACCGGCCGCGGCCACCGGCACGTGCTGTAGGAGCCGGCCGTGACTGACATCGATCCCCGGATCCAAACACCCGTCGCGCCCCGGACCGTCATGGCCGTCGACGGCCGCACGATGGTCGAGGCGCCCCCCGCCACCGCCGTGGTCGCCGACCCGGTGGTGGTTGCGACACCGGTGGCCGCAGGACGGGTGGAGACCACGTCGGGACGCCGGTATGCCTTCGACTCGATCATCGTCGGTCTCGTCGGCCTGATCGTGCTGATCGTCGGCTTGATCGCGGCCGTCCGCGCAGGGTTCGACGGACCACTGAAGACCCCGGTCGTCAACGTGCTCGGCTTCACCCACACGACCACTCTGGGCCTCATCGAGATCGGCATCGGGGTGTGTCTGCTGATCGCGGCCGCGGCAACCAGTCGTGGAGCCGCTGTGTTCTTCGGGCTCGTGCTCGGGGTCGGCGGAATCGTCGGAGCGGTGCAGACGAAGTCGTTCCGCGACGACCTCGCCCTGCAGTCCAGCCTGGCGTGGATCGCGGTGGTCGCCGGTGCG
>JAOBWQ010000226.1 GCA_025463425.1 Ilumatobacteraceae bacterium
CGTCGAAGCGCACCTGCTCGACTTCGATGCCGACCTCTACGACGCCCACATCGACGTCGTGTTCCGCCGCTGGCTGCGCCACGAGCAGCGCTTCGATTCGCTCGACGCCCTCGTCGAGCAACTTCGCAACGACACCCGCCGGGCAGCCATCGTCCTTCGGCACTGAGCCGACCTTCTACGGCGAAGTCGACGCGGGAACGACCGGAGCTCCGGTGGTCGTGACACCGTCCGGCACCGAGATCGATGCCGCCGAGCCTCCGGTCTCCAGCTCGATCACCTGACGGGCCAGGGCCTCGAGCCGGATCAGCGAGTCCGGGTGCGGATCGGTCGTGCTGACCCGTACGCCGATGCCGCCCGGCGCGAACATCCAGAAGGCCGCGGCGTCGTCGTACAGCGCAAGCGACGGCGGGTCACTCGGAATCGGCGCGGGCGTCAGGCCGCGCACGATCCTGATCGATGTGTCCGGCTGGGCGAGGTCGGTCCCGAAGTCGAAGATCTCGTCCGCGCCACGCTGACCCCATTGCAGGTCGCCACTCTGCGGTTGACCGGGAACGGCGGCCGCGGCGGCTCGCGCGATCGCGACGGAATCGACGGCATTCGGGCTCGACGGCACTACGGCTCCGGCGAACACCTCCGGGGTTGCGGTGGTCGCCAGCGCGCTCGCCACGTCGCGCACCTCCGCCTTCGTGAACGGCCCTGTGGAGGGCATGTCGCAGTAGTTCGGTGGCCCGGGAAACTCACGTCCGCGAGCACCGACGTCGCACGCCACGACCACCTGCATGCCGGCGGGAGTCTGCACGGACCATCCCTGCGGCGTCTCCACCCACGCGCCGACAGCATCGACGGTGGTCGGCGTGCCGGTCGCGTACCCACCGTCGGCCAGCCTGATCTCCAGCGACTTGCCGGTCGACGGATCGACGGCGACGATCCACAGCTGCTGCTCGGTGGCGAGGGTCAGCGCCATCGACGAGAAGCGTTCGGGCACGGCCGGACGGACCGCAGCCAGCCACGCGTCCGCCGGCGCCGGCGCCGACATCGTCGGGACCGGCTCGTCGGCCGCGCGGCGAACGATCACGAACAGGCCGGTCACCACGGCGGCCGCCGCCAACATCGCGAGGATGACACCGCGGCCACCACGCGGCGACCGATCAGTCGCGAGCCGGACACCGATGCCGTCAGCCACGACATCGAGATCGGCGGCCTGCACAGGAGCCGCGACGAGCTGTGGGATCATCACATCGAGCGCGACCCGGACCCGCGCCTCCAGCCGTGCGTCGAACACTTCATCGATCATCGGAGCTCCCCCTCGAGGCGCCGGAGCGCGCGGTGCAACGTCGACTTCACCGATCCGGCCGGCAGACCGAGCACCTCGGCGATGGCATCGATCGTCATGTCCTCCCAGAACCGCAGCACGACGACGGCACGCTGCTTCGCCGGCAACGTGAGCACTGCCGTCCAGGTCTCGTCGATCTCCGGATTGCCGGCGGACAGCGCCCGAGGCGGCGGATGGCGACGCACGACAGTGCGACGCCGAACGAAGTTCACGCCGAGGTTGATCACCGATCGCTGCAGGTACCCGACCGCGTTGTCGACATGCTCGACGTGCCGCTGGAGCCCGGCGAACGCGTCCTGGACGATGTCCTCGGCTGCTGCGCGGTCGAGCGTGATCGCAGCCGCGAGGCCGAGCAGGCGCTGGCGATGATCGAGGAAGAGCCGGGCGACAGCCGCTACGGCGGGCTCGGCCGGGACGGCGCGCAGCAACGGATCCAACCGTCCGCTCATCGACACCGGCTCAGCCTCCACGAACACGACCTGACAGCCGACACCCCCAAACCGTTCCAGATCTGGAACCCGGCGGTCGCTGCGGGCAACAGTGTCATGTGAATCGGTTCGAGACGAATGCGCCCTCCCAGCGCGACGTCACCGATGCCCGGTCCGAAGTCGAACGGCTCTTCACCGACCACGCCAGCGCTGTCTTCGGGTACGCAGCGCGTCGCCTCGGTCGCGACGTCGGGGGTGAGGTGACCGCCGAGGCCTTTGCCATCGCGCTGGAACGATGGTCGTCGTTCGACCCGACGCGGGGCACGGAGCTGGGCTGGTTGTACGGCATCGCCTCGAACCTGATCCGTCGCCACTGGCGCACCGAGGAACGTCGGCTCCGGGCGATCGGCGCATCGGTCCCGCGGATCGACACCTCGACCGATCCGCTGCTGCGCGTCGAACAACGCGCCGACGCCGAATTGCAGCTGGAGACGGTCATCGCGTTGATCACCGGCATGGACAGCGACGACTGCGACCTGTTGATGCTGACCGCGTGGGAGCAACTCGGTCCGGCGGAGGTGGCCGAGGCCCTCGGCATTCCGGTCGGCACGGTGAAATCACGCCTGAGCCGGCTGCGCTCTGGGCTGCGGCGCCAGCGAGAGGAGAACGACCATGAGTGACGATCTGATCGACGCCGTTGCTGTGATCCGCCCGCTGGACGGCGATCTCGACGACATCACACGCGAGCAACTGCGCATGCGGGTGTTCGGCGCCGAACCAGCGTCGAGCGGGGCGAGTGAGGCACCCTCGTCACACGGGACGGTCAAGGTCGGTCCGACGGCGCCCGTGCAGCGACGTCACACGGCACGGTGGGCGGCACTCCTCTCGATCGCCGCGGCGATCATCGTGGCCGTCGTTGTCAGTGTCCGCACCGCCGAGGCACCTGCGCCACCGACACAGGCCAGCGAGACGGTGGGGTCGACCGCCGGATCGACCGAGACCCCGACAACGGAGCCAATCGCACCGTCGTCGACGATCGCATCGCCAACATCGACGCAGGCGCCGACGCAGGACACCGTGCCCGGCATCGCCGACGACTGGTCGAGCTTCCCGGCGCCGCCGATCGAGGCGCGGTTCCAGAACATCTCGATCGACACCGCGAACGGCTGGTTCGTCTGGGGCGGCATCGTCTTCGACAGCACCGCCGACACGCTGACCGACGATCTCCAGGACGGCGCGTACTACGACGCCCACGCCGGCACGTGGCGCATCCTTCCTCCCGCGCCCTTGAAGGTGGTGGACGCGCAGGTCGGCAGGGCGGTCTGGACCGGCACCGAGGTGGTGATCCTGCAAGGTGGTGGCAACGTCCGCGCTGCGGCGTTCAACCCCACCACGTTCACGTGGCGCACGATCGACCCGCCGACCGCCGCGCAACTCGTCTCGTTCCCGAAGAACGACACCGGGTTCACGATCGGGTGGCCCCGGTACATCGACGGTCGCATCGTGATGTTCGCCCAAGCGGATCCGGAGAACGGCATCCCGTCCGGGATCGTCATGCTCGATCCCGTCACCGACACGTGGAGCTTCGGGGCCACTCCGCCCGCCTCGGTCACCTCGCTGAACGGCCCGGCCCAGCCAACATCGTCGGACACGCAACTGTTCTTCGTCGGCGGCGGACAGCGGAACGACAGCGGCGCGTGCGTCGGATCGACATCGCTCTACACCTACGACGTACCGACGAACGCGTGGAAGGAGTCGACCCTCCCCCACGGCAACTGGCTCCCGGCGATCATGTCGTGGTCGGGCAGCCGGCTCCTGCTCGGGGCCGGAACGGACTGCGCCTCCAACTCGCCGGTGCGCTACGCCTCGTTGTTCGATCCGGCCACGGGGAAGTTCGAACCAACCGCGGACACGCCGATCGACGTGCCCGTCGCGATGGCCTCGACGGTCGACGGTCACGACTCGGTGTCCGCCGCCGGCCCCGGCCCGCTCGCACCACTTCTGTACTCCTTCGACCGCGGCATCTGGCACGTCGGCCACAGCCTGCTCGACATCGGGCAGACCGCGAGCCAGGCGACGCTGAACATCGTCGGCGATGACATCACCGTGTGGAGCCCCGGCCTCGACTTCGCGCCCGACGTCTCCCTGGGCACCGGCGACGGGACGATGTGCTGCGGCACCTCGGGCGAGGCCTATCGGTACACCGTGCCGGCACCGGACGCCCTGTCCACCGAGACGACCGCTGTGGAGCCGACCTCCACCACTGTC
>JAOBWQ010000230.1 GCA_025463425.1 Ilumatobacteraceae bacterium
CACCCTGCCTTCGACAAGGCCTGCCACCTCCTCGGCATCGAGCTGCGGGTCGCTCCGATCGATCCGCTGACGGCGACGGTGGACGTCGACGCGGTCGCCGCACTGGTCGACGAGAACACGATCGCGAGCCTCGGCTCGTCGTCGAACTACGGCTACGGCACGATCGACGACATCGCCGCCCTCGGTCAGCTCGCGATCGCCAGGGGCGTCGGTCTGCACGTCGACGGCTGCCTCGGTGGGTTCATCCTCCCGTTCGGCGAGCAGCTCGGCCATCCGATCCCGCCGTTCGACTTCCGGGTCCCGGGTGTCACCACCATCTCGGCCGACACCCACAAGTACGGCTACGGGTTGAAGGGCACGTCGCTGTTGCTGTTCCGTGACCGGGCGCTGCGCAACAGCCAGTACTTCTTCCAGACGGCGTGGACGGGCGGCAAGTACTGCTCGCCGGGCATCGATGGCTCACGCTCGAGCGGTCTCCTCGCGGCGACGTGGGCCGGGATGGTGGCGACAGGTCGCGAGGGCTACCTGAACTACGCGCGTGAGATCTTCGCCACGTCGTACGCGATGCAGGCTGCCGTGCGCAGCCACCCCGAGCTCCGCCTCATCGGCCGGCCGAGCTACCTCTACGCGTTCACGTCCGACGAGTTCGACATCTACCACGTCAACGACGCGCTCCGTGCCCGCGGCTGGCGGATGAACGGCCTCCAGTACCCGAATGCCATCCACATGGCCGTCACACGCCCGCAGACCCAGGCGGGGGTGGTGGAGGCGTGGACCGCAGACCTGGCCGCGGCCGTCGAGCACGCGATCGCCAACCGCGATTCGGCGCCGAAGAGCAGCGCGATCTACGGCGGCGTCGCAGGTGGCTGGACCGAGGAGGCCGACGACTTCATCAGCGCGGTGATGGCCGACATGATGGACGCCCACCAAGCCCTCCCACCGATGTAGTTCCCAGCACGTTTTCCACCCCCAGAGCGCACATTCGACTGCGAACAACTGCAAGCGCGAACTCGCCAGCGTCGCGCTCGCGTTTGTTTGCAGGCGAACACGCGCTATGCGGGGAGAAAACGTGCGCGGAACTGGGGGGCGTGTGTGTGCGTGTGGGCGGTCGATCAGGGGTGGTCGGGAAGGTCGGGAGCCCAGTGGGAGCCGTTGATGTGGCTGCCGCCGTCGACGAAGAGGGTGTTGCCCGTGACGTAGTGGCAGTCGTCGCTGGCGAGGAAGACGGCGACGGGGGCGATGTCGCGCTCGGGGTCGCCCATGTAGCCCATCGGGTTGGCGGCGTCGGCGCCGGCGACGAGCTCGGGGTTGCGCTCCATCACGGCGCGGAACGAAGCGCTCTTGGCGGCCGGACAGATCACGTTGACGACCACGCCGTACGGCGCCCACTCCCGGGCAGCCGTGCGCGACAGGGCGCGCAGCGCCTCCTTGGCGCTGTTGTACTCGACCGTGCCCATGTGCGCGTTCACGCCATTCAGTGAGCACAGGTTGATCACGTTGCCGCGGCCTTGGGCCTTCATGAGCGGCAGCGCCGCCTGCATCGCCCAGAACGGGCCGTAGAAGCCGACGCCGAAGCCCTTCTCGAAGTTCGAGTCCCGCTTGAACTCCACCCGGCCCAACGAGCCACCGCCCCATGCGTTGTTGACGAGGATGTCAACGGTGCCCCAGCGCTGCTGTGCGGCGTCGATCATCGCCAGCACCTGGGCCTTGTCGGAGACATCGGTGGTCTGCGCGGCGGCGTCGACGCCGAACTGCTCGCGCAGCTCCGCTGCGACGCGCTCGCCGGCATCGGCGTTGAGCTCGGCGACGAGGACCTTGGCACCTTCTGCGGCGAACCGCCGAGCGATCCCGTGCCCGATGCCGTCGCCGGCGCCGGTGATGACTGCGACCCTGTCCTGCAAACGTCCCATGTGAATCCGACTCCCTGGTCCGTCGCCCCGGCCGTGTGCCGTTGTCGGCGACGCGGCGATGTTAGGCAGAGGCTCTCGGCCGGATCATCAGCAGACCGACCACGGCGAACACCGGCAGCACGGCGGTCGCCCAACCGAGGCCGACGATGTCGGAGAACGCACCGAGCAGCAACGGTCCGAACGTCACGCCGAAGCCGGAGGCCAGCGCGGCGGCCCGTCCGAGGGCCTCGGTGTCGTCGTGGAGTTGGAACAGGCGGGAGATCGACAGCGGGTAGACGGACGCGAGCGTGAGCCCGAGCAGGGTCAGACCGAGGACGCGGCCGACGAGCCCCGGCCCGAGCAGGAACGGGACGAGAGAGATCAGCACGCCGACGAACGATCCGATCAGCACTCGTGAGCCACCGAACCGGCGGAGGAGGCTGGCGAGTGCGAGGCGGCCGATGCCCATCCCGACGAAGAACCCGACGGTCAGCAGCGCGCCGACTCCCTTCGAGGCGCCGCCCTGCTCGACCATGATCGACGCGGCCCAGATGCCTGTGCCGATCTCGACCAGCACGCCGCACGCCAGCGCCGCCCACCGACGTGCGAACAGTGGCACGCGGAAGAGTTGGCCGAGCCGGATCGGCACTGCGTGAGCGGCGTCGGGCACCTTTGTGCGCGCCGATGTCGCGACGAGGCCGACGCCGATGAGGCACAGTGGCGCGAGGTAGGCCGCCCTCCAGGTCACGTCGGCCGCGACGGCCAGCCCGACCGCAAGGGGCAAGAGCGTCGACGACAACATCGGGAACGTGTTCAGTACCGCCAGTGCCTCGGTGGCCGAGTCATCCTGGTGCGCGTACACCACCGTCGGCACGACGATCACGAGGCACGCCGCACCTGCGCCCGACAGGCCTGCGCCGAGCAAGCTCAGCACCGGCGTGCGCGCGAAGCCGAACAGCACACCGCCGCCGAACATGCCGGCAACGCTGAGCGCCAGCAGCAGCCGGTTCGATGCAGCCTCCAGCAGCGGCCGCCCGACCGTGGCGAGCACGAGCAGGCAGATGCCGAACAGTGATCCGTGCAGCGACGCGATCGAAGCGGACATGTGCACCTCGTCGCGCAGCTCCGGGATCACCGCGCCGTAGCCCATGCTCCACGCGAGGAGCGCATACGACAGACCGATGCCGAAGGTCAGCCGGTCCCAACGCACTCCAGCCAGGCTAGAGGTGGCAACCGCACGGTCGGCCATGCGCGCAGGAACGCCGCACCGATCGCGCTCGCACGCGCCCGGCAGCGGGCACGGCTGCTGGCGAGATCAGGCCGGCGGCGATGGAGGTGTCGCGCTCGGCGGCTCCACCGGTAACCCACGGGATTGGCTCAGGTACACCTGTTGGCGCTCGTGCTCCGCTGCCTCTTTCGCAGCGAACTCCTTCGTCTTCGGCACGACAGCGATGATGATCAATCCGATCGGGCCGAGCAGGAAACCGAGGACCCCGCCGAGCGTCGCGCGGCCTTTCTTGCCACCGATCGCTCGCCCGATGAAGATGCAGGCGATGCCGATCAGCAGCCCGACGAACTGGACGCCAGAACTCATGGTGAACCCCTTCCCAAGGTGTCGCCTCAGACCGTAACACCACCTGACCAGCGGCCTGTCCGCCCGATCGGTGCGTTCCGCCGATAGCCTCGGCAACTGCATCGTTGCTACCCCCAGCGAGATGCGGTCGAGTGCAGCGCCTCAGGCGCACGATTTCGTTCCAACGAGCGGACAGCCATTGCATCAACGGCCAACCGAATTGGAAGGAATCCGCATGAACACCACCACCCCGTCCTCCGGCGCGCCGCGCCGCAACCCACGTCGTCGCCGCCCCGCCGGCGCGCCCACGAACGGCAACACCTCGGGCATCAACGGCAGCCAGAACCACCGCCAGCACGACTCCGCGGCTGCCCGGTCGACGCCCGACGCCATCGATCTCAGCCCGAGCGTTGCTCCCGTCGTCGACGCCGCCGACTTCGCCGAGCTGAACGTGCCCGCCCCGATCATCGCTGCACTGACCCGCGACGGCATCACCGCTCCGTTCCCCATCCAGACCGCGACGCTGCCCGATTCACTCGCCGGCCGCGACGTGCTCGGTCGCGGCAAGACCGGTAGTGGCAAGACGATTGCATTTGCAATTCCCACCGTCGTGCGGCTGGCCAACTCCGGCGCCAAGCGTGAGACCAAGAAGCCTCGCGCGCTGATCCTCGTCCCGACGCGCGAGCTCGCCAACCAGGTCGCCGAGACGCTCACCCCGATCGCCGCGGCCATGAACCAGAAGGTCGCCGTCGTGTTCGGTGGCGTCGGCCAGGGCCCGCAGGTCACTGCGCTTCGTCTCGGCGTCGACATCCTCGTCGCCTGCCCCGGCCGGCTCGAGGACCTCATCGCCCAGCGCCACTGCCGTCTCGACCTCGTCGAGGTCACCGTGCTCGACGAAGCCGACCACATGGCCGACCTCGGGTTCCTGCCCGCCGTCAAGCGCCTGCTCGATCAGACGCCGGCCAACGCCCAGCGCCTGCTGTTCTCGGCCACGCTCGACAACGGCATCGACGTGCTCGTCAAGCGCTACCTCACCAACCCGGTGGTCCACTCGGTCGATCCGGCGATCGCGCCCGTCTCGACGATGACGCACCACGTCTTCGCGGTCTCGATCGCCGACAAGCCGACGGTCATCAAGGAGCTCGCCCAGGGCATGGACCGCTCGCTCCTGTTCACCCGCACCAAGCACGGCGCGAAGAAGCTCGCCAAGCAGCTCTCCATGGCCGGCATCCCTGCCGTCGAGATGCACGGCAACCTCTCCCAGAACGCGCGTGAGCGCAACCTGGAATCCTTCTCCGAGGGCACCACCCGCGTGCTCGTCGCCACCGACATCGCGGCTCGTGGCATCCACGTCGACGACATCGCGCTGGTCATCCACGTCGATCCGCCGGCCGAGCACAAGGCATACCTGCACCGCTCGGGCCGCACCGCTCGCGCCGGTGCCGAGGGCATCGTCGTCACGCTGATGACCCCGGAGCAGGTGGGTGACGTCAAGGCACTCGCTCGTGCCGCCAAGATCGATCCGACGATCACCCGCATCGCTCCCGGCCATGCGATGTTGAACCACCTCGTCGGCCCGGCCGCACCACTGCAGCGCTACGCCGCGCCGATCGAGACCCCGCAGGGGCCTGGTCGTTCGGCCGGCGGTCACCGTGGCGCGGGGCAGGCGCGCAGCACGGCTCGTCCCGGTGCGTCTCGGCAGCCGTCCGGCCGCCGCGGCACCAGCCACCGCAGCCGCTGATCCCCCCGGGGGTCGGCGCGTAGAGTTCTGGCCATGGCAGACCCGAACGCTCCTCGTCCGAAGACCCTCGGACTCGACGCCGACCTCCACCGGTACCTCGTCGCCCACGGTTCGCCGCCCGATGCCGTCCTCGAACGGCTGGCGGCGGACACGCTGGCGATGGGCCAGATCTCGCGCATGCAGATCGCGCCCGAACAGGGCTCGCTGCTGACGATGCTGGCCAAGATGCTCGGCGCGAAGTTGATCGTCGAGGTCGGCACGTTCACCGGCTACTCGTCGGTCTGCCTCGCCCGCGGCCTCGCCGAGGGCGGGCGACTGATCTGCTGCGACGTCAGCACCGAGTACACCGACCGCGCCGTGCAGGCCTGGGCCGAGGCCGGGCTGTCGGACTGCGTCGACCTGCGCATCGCTCCCGGCGCGGAGACACTGCGCGCGTTGCCGCACGATCCACCGATCGACATGGCATTCATCGACGCGGACAAGTCCGGATATGCCACCTACTACGAAGAGATCATCGGCCGCACCCGGCCCGGTGGCCTGATCGCCGTCGACAACGTGCTGTGGGGCGGCTCGATCATCGACCCGTCGGACACCAGCAAGGACACGGTCGCGCTGCGCGAGTTCAACGAGATGGTCCTCGCGGACGATCGCGTCGATGTCGTGATGCTGCCGATCGCCGACGGCCTCACCCTCTGCCGCCGCCGCTGACCGATGGGCGCCACCGTCGTCGTCGGCGATCTCGAGATATCTGCTCTGTGGCTGCGCGACTCGTGCATCTGCAACGAATGCCGCCATGCCGGGTCCGGACAGCGCCTGCGCAGCGTGCTCGAGCTGGATCCATCGACATCTGCGACGGCCGTGGCAATCGACGGCGATTCGGTCCGAGTCATGTTTTCTCCGGACGATCACGCCGGCGTGTTCTCGCTCGAGTGGCTGCGCGTCAACGCGCCCGGCCGCGCGCCGGTGTTCGATGATCGCAGCGAGCGCGGTCGGACGCCGTGGCGGGCCGCTGACATGGCGGACGGTCCGCCAACCGTCTCCTGGTCGCAGCTTCTCGCCGCCGGACCGACCCGCGCGATCGCCCTGGGTCGGCTGTTCGACCTCGGCCTCCTGCTCGTGCGCGGCGTGCCCACCCAGGCGGGGCAGGTGCTCGACGTCGTGCGCACGTTCGGGTTCGTGCGCACGACCAACTACGGCGATCTGTTCGACGTGCGCGTCGAGCCGCAGCCGACCAACCTCGCCTTCACCGGCCGCGCCATCGGCCCCCACACCGACAACCCCTACCGCGAGCCCGTACCCGGCATCCAGCTCCTGCACTGCCTCACGTCGTCGGCGAACGGCGGCGAGAACGTGTTGATCGACGGGTTCAGCGCGGCTGCCATGCTCCGCGCCGAGGACCGTGCCGCGTACGAGCTCCTCGCAACGACGCGGTTGACGTTCGCGTTCGAGGATGCCGGCACGGTGCTGCGCGCGACGGGCACCACGCTCGAGGTCAACGCCGACGGCGATGTACGTGGCATTCGCTGGAACGATCGCTCAGTTCAACCGCCGCAGGTCGCTGCTGACCGGGTCGACGACGTGTACGCCGCGCTGCGCAGCTTCGCCGCGATCCTCGCCCGTCCCGACCTCCGGGTGCACCTCACTCTGGCCCCGGGAGACTGCATCGTCTTCGACAACACGCGCATCCTCCATGCCCGGACCGCGTTCACCGATGGCGCCGGCGCTCGCCACCTGCAGGGCTGCTACGCCGACCTCGACGGCCTCGCGTCCACGGTTGCCGTGCTGGAACGGACGGGCGCGCGTTGATCCCCGCCGATGTCGACGCGGCGATCGACGCGATCGAGGCTGCGTTCACGTCCGCTGAGGGGATGGAGTACCTCGGCGAGGACGTGACGATGATCCAGCACCAACTGCAGGCGGGGGCGCTGGCCGCTGCGGCCGGTCTGGCCGAGCCGCTGGTCGTCGCCGCGCTCCTGCACGACATCGGCCACATGGTCGGCCATCTCGTCGGCGAGGATCAGGCGGTCTCGGCCTTGGCCGCTGACTCGGACGCACACCACGACGTGGCCGGGGCGCGCTGGTTGGGGCAGTGGTTCGGTCCAGCGGTCACCGAGCCGGTTCGGCTGCACGTCGCCGCAAAGCGCTACCTCGTCAGCGCCGAGTCGGGTTACGCGGCGTTGCTCTCCGACGCCTCGGTGCACACCCTGCACCTCCAGGGCGGCCCGATGTCCCCGGCCGAGGTCGCCGCGTTCGACGCGCTGGCGCACAGCCGGGCAGCGGTGCGACTGCGCCGCCTCGACGAGCAGGCCAAGGACGCCCAGCGCGACGCACCCGGCATCGAGACCCACCGCGACCTCATCCGGCGGGTCCTCCTCGCCGGCTGAGGCAGAGGCAGAGCGTCAGCCGCGCCGGCGAGTGCGGTGGAACTCGCGGATCGAGGCTGCGCTCCGGTTGTCGTGCTGCTCGCCGAACGCGTCGACGCCGTCGATCGCCCAGTGCATCAGCGAGTTGATCGTGTACAGGTTCGGGTTGATGTTCCAGCCGAAGCTGTTGATCGCCCGGCCGTCGGCGGTGAACGTTCGCCCGAGCTCGTCGGTGCCCACGATCACGACGTGCAGCGGGTAGCCGGAGACATCCGAGCGCTCGAGCACCTGGTGGGTGCCGGACGCGATCTTCGATTGCACGCCGTCGCGGCGCAGGAAGCCGTGCACGTTGATCGCGCCGTTGCCGAAGTCGCCGCACATCGAGAAGAACCCGTCATCGTCGGCTGAGGTGCCCCAGCTGTAGGGCGCGTAGGTGGCCGGCCCCATCACGGTGGACCCGAACTGGCTGCGCACGCCCCAGGAGCGGTCGCGGAAGCCGACGCAGTCGACGGCGATCGTCTCACCGTCGAGCACGATCGTTCCGGTCGCGCGTGTCGCCTGGTCGTAGTGAGTGTGCAGCCGGAACGGTTCGTCGATGCAGCGGACATCGAGTTCGATGTGCAGATCGCCGCCGTCGGGGTCGTCGAAGCCGACCGCGTACCGGTTCAGCGGCTCGACGGCGCGGTAGGTGATCCCGTTGGCGAGGTGCAGGTCCGACAGCGGTGTGGTGGGCATGGGCAGGTGCCAGAAGTTCTTCGCGTAACGGCCGGTCGACAGCTGTCCGTCGACGCCGTCCCACACGTACACCGCGCCGGCAGCGACACCCATGTTCGCCCGGAAGTACGGGTAGAACTGCACACTCATCTTCCGCTCAGGGATGGCAAACGTGAACCAGCACGTCTCGCTCCACTCTCCGTCGTCGCTCGTCGGAACGTGGAACTCGTCGTCCGGGTGCTCGGAGCCGATCGGTGGTGTGGTCATCTCCAGACACTGACCAATCCACTGCGGGCCAGTCAACGCGGCCGACCGGAGGCCGTGCGCCGCAGCCGGTCGCGTCACAGACCCTCCGGCCCAGTGGTCGAATCAGTGGGCGGCTGCGGCTGCGATCGCTGGGTTGGCCGGGGTGGCGATGCGCACCAGTCGGCTCGACAGCAGTGACACGGTCACGCCGCAGATGGTCAGCAGCCACCAGACGTGGTGGAAGCCGTCCAGCGCGTTGGCGGCTGTGAGGCCCGTCG
>JAOBWQ010000241.1 GCA_025463425.1 Ilumatobacteraceae bacterium
TGACCCACAGCTGGATGCCGTGGAACAGACCGCCCGAGACGACCAGCTGCTCGGGCGGCGTCTCGATGTGGAGGATGCCCGAGCCGGCGGTCATCCACTGCGTGGCGCCGTTCTCGATCGTGCCGCCACCGCCGTGGGAGTCCTGGTGCTGGAACGTGCCGTCGATCATGTAGGTGACGGTCTCGAAGCCGCGGTGCGGGTGCCAGTCGGTGCCCTTCGGCTCGTACGGCGCGTAGTCGACCTCGCCCATCTCGTCCATGTGGATGAACGGATCGAGCAGGCGCTGGTCGACGCCGGCGAAGGCCCGGCGGACCGGGAAGCCCTCGCCCTCGTAACCAGACGGTGCGGTGGTGACGGACACGATGCTGCGCCCACGGGACGTGGGATCCTCGGCAGGGAGCTTGATCAGATGCAGTGTGTCGGCGGTGATGGCGGGCATGACGTCCTCTCGATCAGCCAGGTGTGGCTGTGATTGTTGCGAACGCAATGATCAACCAGACTCAAGCGATGTTCATTCCCGGCGAGGGCCTCACGTCACGTGAAGATCCACGCCGGTTTGCGAGTCGGTCAGGGCGTGGGGTGCACCACCGCGAAACCACCTGCGGTGGCGAACGCCGTCAGGGCGGCCGCATCCGCCGGTTGCAGCGACTCGGCGAAGGAAACGAGGCCGGGCTGATCCAACACCCCGCTCTGGATCACCATCACGACGAGTCCGTCCGCCTGCACCCACCACACGGCCAACGGGTTGCCGTCGCCGTCGGTACCGAAGAAGGCATCGTGTCCGGCGACCTGGATCGTCGTCACGTCGAGCGGCTCCTCGATGATGTACTCGGCCTCGTCCGGAGCACCCGCCCACGTCCAGACCTGCACGTTGCCCTGGGCGAGATTGCCGGTGAGTCCTGCGAACCACAGCGTGGAGTGCACTGTGCGTCCTGCGGCGATGTCGTCCCCGGCGAGGGCGATCCACGTGTCCGTCGAGGACGGGACGAGGTTGAACGCGGGCTGCCCCGCGGCCGGCGATGCAACGGACACCTCGGTGAGCGATCGAGCGAACTCGACGAGCTCGTCGCGGGTCACCCCGGATGACGCCGTGACGTCGACCGTGACGTCGTCGATCTTCCACACCGCACTGGTCCACCGCCCGCCGATGAGGCACGTCGCCGCGGCGACGTCGCCGATCGCAAACGGCTGCGCCTCAGCTTGGCCATCGCAGGTCGCGCCGAGCTGATCGATCGAGAACCAGACGTTGACCCATGACGATGCGTCGTTCGGAGCCGCACTGCGTGCATACACCCGGCGTTGGATGTGGTCGTTGGGCAGGTCTTCGTCCATCACGTCACCTCCGAGCGAGAACCCGGCAGGGAGCGCGGCGGGCAGCATCGTCACCGGCCCGGTGGGCGTCGAGACGGTCGTCGGGGGTGCGGTCGGCACAGCGGTCGACGCCACGGCACCCGCGGTGGTGGCCGGGGCCGCGGCAGGCGTCACCGGGGCGGGTGCGTCAGCGGTGCGATGAGTGGCGACGACGATCCCACCGATCGCGCCGGCGACCACGAGCACCGCCGCGGCGATGGTCACCGGTCGGGCTCGGCGCTGCCGTGTGAGCGACAGCTGGATGCCGCCCAGCTCGGTGGGCGTCGCTGCGGCCACGGCGTGCAGCACCTCGCGGACGTGCGTCTCCAGCGCGGGGTCGATGTCGGGATCGATCACGGTGTCACGGTCGTTCATGAAGAGTCTCCTTGAGATGCGCGAGTGCTCTGTGCAGGGTGGATTTGACGGTGCCGAGCGGTCGGTTCAGCTCGGCAGCGATCTCGTTCAGGGACATGTCCTCGTAGTAGCGGAGGACGACGACGGCTCGCTGATCGACGGGGAGCCGCACCACGCGCTGCCACGTCTCGTCGTACTGGGGCAGCGTCTGCACGGGTTCGACGATCGTGCTGGCGTGCCGGCGTTCGCGGATCTGCCGGCGCTGCACACTGCGGCTGAGGTTGACCACGTCGGTGCGGAGGTTCGCGTCCGGGTTGTCGATCGTGGCCCAGCGGGTGTGCACCGCGACGAACGCGTCCTGAGCCACCTCCTGACCGATCGCGACCGAACCAGTGGCGAGGTGGGCGAGCCGCAGCGCACGCGCGAGGCGAGACGAGTAGAAGTCGTCGAAGCCGACCCCTGCTGCTGCGCGCCCCGGGAGCGGATCGTCGATCACACGGGAGTGTCGCTCAGCTCTCCGAGAAGGTTGCAAGAATCTCCGCGCTCGTCTCAGCACCGGGTGAGGGAACGGTGCCGATGACGATGGTGGCTGCGAGCTCGTCCGAGGTCACGACGCGCGTCGTCAGGCCCGCGCCGACGAACAGGGCGAACGTCGACTCGGCCTGTTCGTCACTGGTCTCGATCAGGAGGTGCCCGCCCGGCGCCAACCATCGTCCGGCGAGAGCGGCGACACGACGCTGGATGTCGAGACCGTCCGCCCCACCGTCGAGCGTCACCTTCGGCTCGTGCAGACGCGCCTCGCGGGGCAGCAGCCGAACGTCGTCTGTCGGCACGTAGGGCGTGTTCGCGATCAGGACGTCGACTCGACCGCGCAGCCGATCCGGCAACGGCGCATCGAGATCACCCTGTGCCACGAAAGCACCCGGAAGGTTTCGACGCGCGCAGGCCACCGCCGCCGGCTCGATGTCGACGGCGAACAGGTCGATGCCCGGCACGGCCGCGCCGATCACCGCCCCGATCGCGCCTGAGCCGCAGCACAGATCGACCACCGTCGCACCGGGGCGCGCCAGAGCCATCGCTGCGGTGGCCAGCAGTTCGGTACGTCGACGGGGCACGAACACGCCGTCGGTGACGAGGACACGCAGGCCGCAGAACTCCGCCCATCCGACGACGTGCTCGAGAGGGGCACCCCGCTCGCGTCGGGCGACCATCTCGGCCAGCTCTCCCGGGCCGGCGGCCGACCCGAGGATGACCTCCGCTTCGTCATCCGCGAACACGCAGCCGGCGGCGCGCAGACGCGCCACGACCTGTTCGGGGCTCAGCACGCCGTCATCCACCCGACCAGCGTGGCGCCAGCGCGGGTCGAATGCGACTTCCGACACATTGGAAACGATGTCATTTCGAAACTGCACCGTTTCGCATATAATCCGAGCGATGGACACGCAGATGGCGGACATGCACGGTGAGGACAACAAACGCTGGTGGGCACTCGCTGTGCTCTGCACTGCGCTGCTGATCATCACCCTCGACAACACGATCTTGAACGTCGCGATCCCCGCCCTCGTGCGTGACCTCGACGCATCCACCAGCCAGCTGCAGTGGATCATCGACGGCTACACACTCGTGTTCGCCGGACTCCTCCTGACACTGGGCAGCGTCGGCGACCGCTTCGGTCGCAAGGGCGCACTGATGATCGGCCTGGTGATCTTCGGCAGCGGCTCCACGCTCTCCGCGTTCACCGGGAGCGCCAACCAGCTGATCTTCACCCGGGCCGCGATGGGCATCGGTGCGGCGCTGATCATGCCGTCCACGCTGTCGCTGCTCACCAACATCTTCCGCGATCCACGTGAACGCGGTCGGGCGATCGGCGCCTGGGCGGCAGTCGCCGGAGCCAGCGGTGCCTTCGGCCCGGTGATCGGCGGCGTGTTGCTGGCGCACTTCTCCTGGGGCTCGATCTTCTTCGTCAACGTGCCGATCGTCGTCATCGCGCTGATCGGCAGCTGGTACCTCCTGCCGTCGTCGCGTGATGCCGATGCCCCCCGCCTCGATCCACTCGGCGCGCTGTTGTCGATCGCCGGCCTCGTCGCAGTGCTGTGGTCGATCATCGAGGCACCCTCGAAGGGTTGGACCAACGGCACGGTGCTCGCCGGGCTCGCGCTGGGCATCGGCTTCCTCGCCGGCTTCGTGGTGTGGGAGCTGCGCACCAGCCACCCGATGCTGGACGTGCGGTTCTTCAACAACCGTCGTTTCACGGCGGCGAACATCGCGATCACGCTCGTCTTCTTCGCGATGTTCGGCCAGGCGTTCCTCGCCACGCAATACCTGCAGACGGTGCTCGGCTTCTCCCCGCTCGAATCCGGCGTGCGGATGCTGCCGATGGCGGTGCTGATGGCGTCGCTGGCGCCGGTCGCACCCCGGCTCGTCGAGCGGATCGGCACCAAGCTGGTCGTCGGCGGTGGCCTGATCACCGTGCTCGTCGGCCTGCTTGTGCTCGCCACGGTCCCCGTCTCGAACGGCTACATCCACCTCCTGATCGGCTTCCTGTTCGTCGCCACCGGCATGGCGATGACGATGGCGCCGGCCACGGAGTCGATCATGGGCTCGCTGCCACCGGCCAAGGCCGGCGTCGGCTCGGCGATGAACGACACGACCCGGCAGATGGGCGGAGCACTCGGCGTCGCCATCCTCGGCTCGGTGTTCGCCACCGTGTACCGGCCGGGCATCGCCGACCGTGTCGCGTCGCTCGGTCTCGCCGGCGATCAGCTCTCCAAGGCGCAGGACTCGATCGGTGGGGCCGTGCAGGTGGCCGGCACGCTGCCCAGCGAATCGGCACGGCTGCTGATCGCGTCGGCGAAGGCGGAGTTCGTCAACGGCATGCACCTCGCGATCTACGTCGGCGTGGGCGTCATCGCCGTCGCTGCGATCATCGTCTTCGCCTACCTCCCGGCACGGGCGAGGGACGCGACCGATCAGGTCACGGGCATGCCGGTCGATCCCCGGCTCGTCGCAGCGATGGACCGCGATCTCACCATCGCCGCGACAACCTCGTCGACCCCAACCATCGCCGAGGCGCCGGTGATGTCGTTCACCGACTCGGTGGAGGTCGGCGGATCATGACCGCCACGATCCTGCCCATCCGCCGCGGACGCCCGCGCAGCGAAACCGCCGACCACGCGATCCTCGCCGCGACGCTCGAGGTGCTCGCCGCCGAGGGCTACGCCGGGTTGACGATGGCTTCGGTGATCGTCAAGGCGGGCACGTCGTCGGCCACCCTGTACCGGCGTTGGCCCACGAAGCTGCACCTCGTGGCCGCCGCCCTGGCGTCACTGGACTCGGCGGTCACCCACGTCGACACGGGTTCTCTCGATGGCGACATCACCGCGTTCGTCGACAGCCTGGCCGCTGCCTACGCCACTCCTCGCGACGAGATCAGCGAGGAGATCGCGCTGGAGCTCGGACGCAACCTCGAGTTCCGCGCCGTCGTCAACGAGAAGTTCCGCACCCCGCGCATCGCCGTGCTCGACTCGATCCTGCGGCGTGCCCGCGAACGCGGCGAGATCGGCGACGGCGTCAGCAGCAAGGTCGGATACAGCTTCGTGTCCGGGCCGATGCACCACCGCTTCCACGTGCTCAACGAGCCGATCACGCCCGCCTTCGGCCGGGTCGTCGCGGTCGGCGCGCTCGCTGCGCTGCGCGCGATCGCTCCACCCGGCTGAGCTCGTCCACGCAGTCGTCGGCTGGTCTCCCCGGACTCATTCCGACGGCTGCGTGGATCCCCCCAGCGTCGTGCGAGGCGCCAAACAGCCCTCCACGTTGCGCTGTACGCAACACCAGGATTACGGTGTGATCCACACGAGATCGGGGGCGATTGGATGGCGTGGGACTTCGAGGCGGAGCCAGAGTTCGAGGAGAAGCTGGCGTGGATGCGCGAGTTCATCGACCGCGAGCTGATCCCGCTCGAGCCGATCTACGACCAGATACCGGTGGCCGAGTGGAACGCCGTGAAGCACGTCCTGCAGGACCAGGTCAAAGCGCAGGAACTGTGGGGCAAGTTCCTCGATCCCAAGCTGGGCGGCGAGGGCTTCGGCCAACTCAAGCTGGCGCTGATGTCGGAGATCATCGGCCGCTGCATGATGTCGATGGCGATCTTCGGGGTGCAGGCTCCCGACAGCGGCAACATGGAGCTGATGGCCTATGTCGCCACCGACGCGCAGAAGGAGCGTTGGTTGTGGCCGAACCTGCGCGGTGAGATCTCCAGCGCGTTCGCGCTGACCGAACCCTTCTTCGCCGGCGCGGATCCGACCGTGATCGGCACCACCGCCACCAAGGACGGCGACGAGTGGGTGATCGACGGGCACAAGTGGTTCATCACCAACGCGTCGGTGTGCGACATCGTCCTGGTGTTCGCGGAGACCAACCCGACGGGCGCCCGCACCGCCACGCGTCGGTGTTCGTCGTCCCGACCGGAACGCCCGGCATGG
>JAOBWQ010000301.1 GCA_025463425.1 Ilumatobacteraceae bacterium
TCAAGGAGCTCCTCGACGCGTTCGAAGAGAAGTTCGGCGTCACCGCTGCTGCCCCCGTGGCCGTCGCGGCCGCCGGTGGCGGCGCTGCCGCTGCTGCCCCGGTCGAAGAGGAGAAGGACGAGTTCGATGTCATCCTCACCGAGGCCGGCGCCCAGAAGATCCAGGTCATCAAGGTCGTGCGCGAGCTCACCAGCCTGGGCCTGAAGGAAGCCAAGGACCTCGTCGACTCCGCCCCGAAGGCAGTGCTCGAGAAGGCCAACAAGGACGACGCCGAGAAGGCCAAGACCGCCCTCACCGAGGCCGGCGCCAGCGTCGAGATCAAGTGATGTCTGCGGCCGTCCGGCCGCGATGACGTTCAGCAGAGCCGGTCGACGTGCGCGTCGGCCGGCTCTCGCCGTTTTCGGCGCGACGAGGTTCGGTAGGCTGATCGGGTGCTGAAGTCCCTGGTGCGCCGCCTGCCCGAACCGATCAAGGCACCGATCCGCCGGCGGGTGGTCGCGTACGGCCAGAAGGTCAACGCGCCCGCGCCGCTGAGCGCAGCGGACCACGATCATTGGAAGCGCAACGGCTACCTGATCATGCCCCAGTTGTTCGCGCCCGAGCAGGTGGCCCGTGGCGCAGCCGGCTTCGATGAAGCCTGGGCGACACGCCGTGCAGACGATCGGTCGCTCGTCATCGACGCCTACGTCACCGGTGGAACGCAACGCCGGATGCACCTCGCCGATGCTCCCGACGAGGCCCGCAGCGAGGTCTACAAGCTCAACGACCTCTATCTGGTCGACGACGTCGTCCGCTCGATGATCCTGGCCCCGGCGCTGCTGTCGGCGATGCGGGAGCTGGTCGGCGACGACGTGGTTGCGATCAACTCGCTGCACTTCGAACGGGGCAGCACCCAGCAGTTCCACGTCGACACCTATTACATGCCCCCACCGCCCGGTGGCCAGCTGATCGTGTCGTCGATCTGCCTCGAAGACGTGCACGCCGACGCGGGTCCGTTGCAGTACTACCCGGGCAGCCACCTCATCGATCCGTTCCTCAACGACGACGGCGATCGTCGCTGTCGCAACCCGCAGGAGCTGGCCATGGCCACGGACTACTTCGCCACCCGGTGTGCCGAGCACGGTCTCGAGCCGACCACCTTCCTCGGTCGGGCCGGCGACACGTTCTTGTGGCACGAACAGCTGCTGCACGGCGGGTCAGCCATCGTCGACATGGCTCGCACCAGGCGCAGCATCGTCACCCACTACTGGACGAAGTCGACGATGCCCCCCGACGATCTCGTCGTCGCGTGGGGCGCCGGGCATGTGCTGCAGCGCAACCACGCACCGGTGCCGGCCTGAACGCCAGCCGCTGAACAGCCGGCTGCTGGCTCGCCGGCTGCTGGTTCACCAGTTGCTGCGGTGGGTGCGGTTGAACGCGACGCAGTCGGCATAGCGCACGCCGGTGCCGCCGAAGATGTCGAGCGCCGATCCGATCGTGAGGTCGACCTGACCGCTGCTGACGTCGTGCACGGTCTGCAGATCATCCAGCGAGCGCGCGCCTCCGGCGTAGGTGACCGGAACGTAGGTGTTCTCGCCGAGCAGCTGGACCAGCTGCAGGTCGACGCCCGCTGACGTGCCCTCGACATCGACGCCGTGCACGAGCAGCTCACCGCACGACTCGGCGAACATCTGCAACGTGTCCTCGTCGACGCGCAGCGAGGTGAAGGTCTGCCAGCGGTCGGTGACGACCCAGTAGGCGCCGTCGCGCCACCGGCAGGAGATGTCGACGACGAGCTGCTCGGCCCCGATCACGTCGACGATCTCCGCCAAACGGTCGGGGACGAAGTTCGGCCCGTCGAACAGCCAGGACGTGACGATCACGCCGATCGCGCCGGCATCAAGCCAGGCCTGTGCGTTGGCGGCGTTGATGCCTCCTCCCACCTGCAGGCCGCCGGGATAGGCGGCCAATGCGGCGGCCGCTGCAGCCTCGCAGCCCGGCCCGAGCATGATCACGTGGCCGCCGCGCAGCCGATCGGTGCGGTACATCTGCGCGTAGTGGGTGCTCGGCTGCTCGCTGACGAAGTGCACCCGCTCGTCGCCGACCGCAGCCGGATCGTCGCGCAACGTGCCACCGACCATCTGCACGACGCGACCCTCGCGGAGGTCGATGCACGGGCGGAACACGCGGGTCACCCTAGTCAGAGCTCGTGGTGGCAAGGCCCCGCTGCGTCGGCACGCCACCACTCCTCGGGGGCTTGTCGGGCCGAAATGCTTGACGGACGGGCCAGAAAGGCTTACCGTTCGCAGACAACTCTTCAGCGCCCATCCCTCCGGGATTGAGGCGTTGACTCCTGACGTGCCGGGCGATAGGATCGTCTGTTGCCGTGCGTCTGTCTGTTTGCTGCTCTCTCTTCAGCTTGCTTCGCCGCGCCGCGTGTCCTCCCTTCGCCAACGAGGAGTTGTAGTGGCCAATCGTCCATCCACCCGTGAGCGTTATTCGTTTGCAAACCTGGAGGAGCCGCTGGCCCTTCCTGATTTGATCGCGATCCAGCGCGAGAGCTTCGAATGGTTCTTGAACCATGGTCTCGCGGAGACCTTCCGCGACATCTCGCCGATCAAGGACTTCTCGGAGTCCCTGCAGCTCGAGCTCGAGTTCGACC
>JAOBWQ010000305.1 GCA_025463425.1 Ilumatobacteraceae bacterium
CCTGCCTTTGTAGGCCCGAGGTGCCGGCCGAGCGAAGAACGTGACTTCGCGTCGCAGCTGGCACCCCTGTAATTACAACGATGTCATTGTCCCCTATCACATCCCACCTTTGCAAGGGCGGATCTCACATTTGTGATATTTCTCGCGCGATCGCGCGCCGACCGGATCAGCCCGCGCGACGGCCGCCGCGAGCCATCCGCTTCTTGTTCTCGATGAAGTCGACGAGCACGTAATCACCCAGCGTCTCCGGCGTGGTGAAGAACGCGCGCCCACGGTTGATCGATGTCAGCTTCTCGATGAAGCTCTTCAGCGAGCGATCGGCATCGAGCATGAACGTGTTGATGCGGATGTTGTCCTTGGTGCACCGCACGACCTCACGCAACGTCGCCTCCACCGTCTCCTGCGTCGGCGGGTAGTTGAAGTACGGCTGCCCGCTGGCGGTGATGTGCGCGGTCGGCTCACCATCGGTGATCATGATGATCTGCTTGGTGCCGTTCTGGCGCGACAGCAACTGCCGGCTGAGCATGAAGGCGTGCTGCATGTTCGTGCCGTAGGCGAAGTCCCAGCTGACTTCCGGGAGTTGCTCGGCGGTGAGCACGCGAGCGACTTCGCCGAAGCCGACGAGGCCCATGTAGTCGCGCGGGAACTGCGACGTGATCAGCGAGTGCAGGGCCATCGCGACCTTCTTCGCCGGAAGGAAGTTGTCGCGCATCGGCATGCTCATCGAGAGGTCGAGCAAGAGCACGGTCGCCGACTTCGTGACGTGCTCGGTGCGCTCGATCTCGAAGTCGTCCGGCGAGAGGTGGACCGGTGTACCGCCACCACCGCGCCGCAGCGCGTTGCGGATCGTGCGCTGCAGATCGAGGTTGAACGGATCGCCGTACTCGTACTGCTTGGTCTCGTAGGTGCGCTCGTGGCCTTGGCCGTGCTTGTCCATCTGGTGCTGGCCGGTCTTGTCCTTGGCCAACTTGCTGAACAGCTCGCGCAGCGCATTCGAGCCGATCTTGCGCATGCCCTTCGGGGTCAGCTCGAGGCGACCCTCCTTGTTCTGGATCAGCCCAGCGTCCTCCAGCATCTTGGCCAGCTCGGCCAACCGCTCGAGTGAGCGTGCTGCATCGTCGCCCATCAGATCGCGCACCCGGTCCATGTCGACCTCGGCGAGCTGCGCGGGGTTGGTGGCGCTGCGCAGCATCCGCTCCATCTGGTCGAGGTCGCCGAGCTCCTGCATCGCCTGCATCGCCTGGCCGAAGCCCATTGGATCCTGGCCCTCGAAGTCGTAGCTCTGGTTCCAGCCCATCTGCGGGAACATGCTGCGCATGTTCTGGCCGAGCTGATCCATCTGCCACCGCAGATCCATGTCTTCCATCAACTGATCGCTGAGCTGCTGCATCTGCGCGCGCTGCTCCGGCGTCATCGAGTTCATCATCGCCTGCATGGCCGCCATGCGCTTGCCGATGATCTCCATCAGCTCCTCGAACGACTGCGGGTTCTCCGGGAAGAACTCGCCGAAGTTCTCCATGAACTGCTCGAAGCCGGGGTCTTCGCCGGCGGCGTGCTTCTCCATCATCTCGTTGAGCCCGGCGAGCATGTCCTTCATCCGGGCCATGTCCTCGGGGCTCATGTTCTGCATCGCGCCACTCATCTGGTCGACGGTCTGCTGCATCAGCTGCTGACGGAGCTTGTCCATCAGGTCCTCGAAGCGCTGGCGCGCCTCGGCCGACTCGAAGTCGTACTGCTGCAGCTCGCGGACCTTGCCGGCGAGGTCGTCGGGCATCATGTCGAGCTGGAAGTTGCGGTCCTCAGCGGCCTGGCGGGCGTTGTCGGCGCGACGTTCGTCGCCACTCGCCTCCGCCTCGCGCTGGGCGTTCTCGATGGCGTGGCGCTCTTCGTCGATGATGTCGTCGAGGGCCTCTGCGATCTCGCTGTACACGCCGCCGAGATCGCTGTTGTCGAGCCGTTCCTGACGCTCGCGGCGGAGCTTCTCGAGGATCTCGCGCAGGCCCTGCAGCTGCTCACCGTTGCGGTCCTTGAACCCGTCCTGCATCATCCGCCGGAGCGCGCTGTTGACGTCGCCGTGGTAGAGCAGATCGTCGGTGATGGAGTCGAACACGCTCTCCGCGTCCAGCTCGAAGCCCTTCTGCGTGCCATCCCATCGTGAATAGGTGAACCGTGCAGCCATGACGGCACGCTAGCCTCACAAGACCATGCGCGTGCCCCGCACCTTTGCCTTCGTGGACCTCTCCGGGTTCACCAACTACACCGCCGCGTTCGGGGACGACGCCGCCGGACGCCTGCTCAGCGCGTTCCGTGGCATGGCCCGCGATGTCGCCAGCGAGCGCGGTGTGCGCATCGCCAAGTGGCTCGGCGACGGCTGCATGATCGTGGCCATCAACCAGATCGACTGCATCACGTTCGCGATCGAGCTCGAGGCCAAAGCTTCAGAGGTCTGCTCGCCGCTGTCGCTGCGGGTCGGCATCGCCACGGGCCACGCGCTGCTGTTCGAGGGCGACGACTACATCGGGTCGGCGGTCAACCTCGCCTCCCGTCTGTGCGACGCTGCCGGGCCCACCGAGGTGTTGATGCCGTCGATGCAACTGGACCGGCTGCCGCCCGGCGTGCACGCCACGCCCAACGGTGGGTTGGAGCTGCGCGGCTTCCCCGGTGAGATCGAGGTCTTCGCGCTCACCGGCACGCTGACCGACGAGAGCGAGAGCCGCGACACCAGCGAACTGTGGACACGCGCTCCATTCGGTCTCTAGTCGGTGCCCCGTTCCGTTGAGCCCGGCCCGCGGGGCCGTCATCCCCGCTTCACATCTCGACCGTGACCGCGCCCACGAGGACATCGTCATGCTGGCCCAGCTCGGCGCCTCGGTCATCCGCGTCGGCGTCGATTGGCCGTGGATGCAGCCCGCTGCCGGCGAGATCAACGGCGACGCCGCCGAGTTCTACTCCGCGCTGACCCAGACTGCGCGCGGCGCAGGCGTCTCGCTGCAGTTCGCGCTGCTCGAGCGCGAGGTGCCGAAGTGGTTCGACAACGAGGGTGGGTTCGCCGACGCGAAGTGGGCCGGACACTGGTGGCCCCGGTGGGTGCAGGTCTGTGCGGAGTCCTTCGGCGACGACGTCGGCGGCTGGGTGCCGATCGATCATCCGATGTCGGTCGCCAACCGCCTGTTCCCCAACGATCCGCGACGTCACGGCGAGGTGCTCGACACGGTGGTCACCGCGTGGCGCGACGCCTGGCGGATCCTGCGCGGCGGTCCGCCGGTCAGCACATCCTTCGGGCTCGAGATCGTGAGGCCGGTCGACCAGACCATCCCCGCCGAGCACAACGCCAAGCGGCTCGACCAGATCCGCTTCCGGCTGTGGTTCCAGGCGTTGCGCGACGGCACGGCCAGCATTCCCGGCCGCGCCGATCGCGAGGTGGCCGATCTCGCCGGCTCGTTCGACGTGCTCGGCGTGATGGTGCGCCACGAGAACGACACCCTCGGTCTGCTGCACCGTGCGGTCGACGAGGTCGAGCTGACCGGCAAGCCGCTCACCGTCACCTACGCGCTGCCAACCGGGCGCGATGCCGATCGCGAGCTCGCCGTCGAGCGCTTCGGTCACCAGATCGTCGAGGCCGCGACGGGGTTGCCGCTCGAGACCGCCTTCGTCACGCCGACGTTCGATCTGGTCGGCGACGAGCGCGGCATCATCACCCGCGACCGCGACCTCAAAGACAGCGGCCGGATGCTCTTCGGCACCCCTACCCCCTGACCAGCACCCGCTGATCCGCGCAACTTCGAGCCCCTCCAGCGCGTGTTTGCAGGCGGAGAACCGTGGTGGCGTCCGAAAATTGCCGTGGCTGATTTCCGCCAACTCCGCCGACGTTCGATGACGAGACTGTGGGCATGGACACTCTCACGTACACGCTCGTACCGATCGATCCGCAAACCGCCGACGCACTGCGTGCCGGAGGCGGGGTGCCGTACACAGCGGACAGCGTCCCGGGCTACCCGTGCCGTCAATGCCTCCGCGACGCCGCGATCGGTGAGGAGGTCCTGCTCGTCGCGCACGACCCGTTCACCATGGACTCGCCATACCGATCGTCGAGCCCGATCTTCATCCACCGTGATCCGTGCACACCCGACGCCGGCGCCGGGGTGCTTCCCGAGCAGCTCACCTGCCGCAAGCTGTCGGTGCGCTCGTTCGATCTGAAGGCGATGATGATCGATGCTTCCCTCATCGACGGCAGTGATCTCGACGCGACGATCCGCCGGTTCTTCGACGAACCGACGTCCGCACGCATCCACGTGCACAACGCCGTCCGCGGCTGTTGGGCCGTCACCGTCGAGCGCTCATGAGGCGCGCCCGTCAGCGCGCGCGGTAGGTGGCGCGGCTGCCGAGGCCGTCTTTGTTGAGCCGCTTGGAGAGGTGCAGGCCTTCCAGCACGAACTCGACCGCAGCGGCGACCGCTGCCGGGGACTCGTTGCCACCCGTGAGGCCCTGGACGGGACCCGCCAGCGCCGGGACGGCTTCGAGCAGGGCGACGAGGTCGGCCGAGGAGACGTCCTCGCCCGTGTGCGCGACGACGCCGTCGTCGAACGCCGCAATCACGTCCCGGACCTGATCCGGCGTGACCCGTTCCTTGTACACCGTCAGCACCGCGCTCCTGACGAGGTTCTCGAGGATCGCACCCTCGCGCCCCTCTTCGACGGACTCGATCTCGATCTTGCCCGAGGTCGATGCGGCGATGGCGCCGAGGTCGCACACCCGCGGCACGACCTCGCGCTCGCCGGCGCGAAGGCCACGGCGCAGAGCGTTCGCGGCGAGCACCTCCCGATTGCTGACCGACAGTCGCACCGACACGCCGCTGCGCTGGTTGACGTGGGTGCTGACGCGAGCGAGGTGGCTCAGCGTGGCGATGATGTCGTCCATGTAGTCCGGCACGGTGACCTTGACATCGCCGACGCTCGACGAGCGCGACTCCTGACGCATGATCGCGACCTCGGTGGCGATCTCGAGCGGGTAGTGGGTGCGGATCTGGCTCCCGAAGCGATCCTTCAGCGGGGTGATGATCCGGCCGCGGTTGGTGTAGTCGTCGGGGTTCGCAGAGGCGACCAACATGACGTCGAGGGGCAGGCGGATCTTGTACCCACGGATCTGCACGTCGCGCTCTTCGAGCACGTTGAGCAGGCCGACCTGGATCCGCTCGGCGAGGTCAGGGATCTCGTTGATCGAGAAGATGCCGCGGTTGGTGCGCGGCACGAGGCCGTAGTGGAGCGTCAGCTCGTCGCTGAGGTAGCGCCCCTCGGCGACCTTGATCGGGTCGACCTCGCCGATCAGGTCGGCGATCGAGGTGTCAGGGGTCGCCAGCTTCTCACCGAACCGCTCGTCGCGGTGGACCCATGTGATCGGCGTGTCGTCGCCCTGCTCGGCGACGAGGTCGCGGGCCTGCTTGGACACCGGCGCGGAGGGGTCGTCGTTGATCTCGCTTCCGGCGACGATCGGCATCCACTCGTCGAGCAGACCGGTGAGCGAGCGGATCATGCGCGTCTTGGCCTGCCCGCGCTCGCCGAGGAAGATGACGTCGTGACCGGCCAGCAGCGCGTTCTCGAGCTGCGGCATCACCGTGTCCTGGTAGCCGAGCACACCCTCGAACAGTGGCTGACCGGCGGAGATGCGGGCCACCGCGTTGCGGCGGATCTCCTCTTTCACGGGAACGGATTCCCAACCGGAGGCCTTGAGTTCACCGAGGGTGCGAGCCAGCTGCGTCATGTGTCGAAGATAGCCAAGTTCGACAAGATGCGCACACCGACCCCACGGAGCACGGCGGTTAGGCTGCGGCGAATGGAGCTGAGCGGTGTGTGGCGTGCGGCGACCGCCGACGATCAGCTCCGCCGCACCGCCGTCGGCCTGTCGTTCGACGACGCGGACTGGGCGACGGTCACGGTTCCCGGGCACTGGCGCAACGAGCCTGCGTTCGCGACGAGCGACGGACCCCTGTTGCTGCGCACCCACTTCGACCATCCGATCCCGACGGCCGACGAACGGTGCTGGGTCGTGCTCGACGGCGTGTTCTACCAAGCGGACCTCTGGTTCGACGGCGCATACATCGGTGACCCGGAGGGCTACTTCTTCCCGCACTCCTTCGACGTGACACCACTCGCCCGGCTCGCCAGCGAGCACGTGCTCGCGGTCGAAGTCGCCTGTTCGCCGCAGAAGTCCCATCGTGGTCGGCGCAACATCACCGGCGTGTTCCAGAACTGGGACGCCGCCGACCGCTCGTGGAACCCCGGTGGGCTGTGGCGCGACGTGCGCATCGAGACCACCGGAGCGGTCCGCCTCGATCGCCTGCGCGTGCTGTGCCGCGATGCCAACGAGGCGAGAGCCCACCTCCGCCTGCACGGGCGCCTCGACAGCGACGTGGCACGAACCGTACGGCTGCGCACCACCGTCGACGGCGTCGTGCTCAGCCAGGTCGAGCAGTCGCTCGCGCGTGGGGTCAACGAGGTCGACTGGACGCTCGACATCGACAACCCGAAGCTCTGGTGGCCGTGGTCGTTGGGTGAGCAGCCGTTGTGCGACGTGCGCGTCGACGTCGTGGTCGACGGCGTCGTCAGCCACACGCGGTCGGTGCGCACCGGCCTGCGCGAAGTCGCGATGCACGACTGGGTGTTCTCCGTCAACGGTGAGCAACTGTTCCTCAAGGGCGCCAACCTCGCCCCGACCCGACTCGACATCGCCAATGCCACACCCGATGAACTGCGTCGCGATGTCGAGCTGGCACGCGATGCCGGACTCGATCTGCTGCGCGTGCACGGACACATCTCGGCGCCGGCGCTGTACGAGGCGGCTGACGAGCTGGGCATGCTCTTGTGGCAGGACTTCCCGCTGCAGTGGTCCTACGCGCGCGACGTTCGGCGGCGGGCGGTCACCCAGGCCACGGAGGCCGTGTTCCACCTCGGCCACCACCCGTCGATCCTCACCTGGTGCGCGCACAACGAGCC
>JAOBWQ010000307.1 GCA_025463425.1 Ilumatobacteraceae bacterium
TCGTCATGAGGGTACACGTAGCCCGACCCGTGGCCCAGCGATGCCGCCCCCTGGTAGTGCGAGTCGCGCAGGTGCGCCGGCACCTCACCGACGGCGCCGTCTTTGACCATCCCGCGCGCGTTCCAGATGCCCATCGCGGCGCGATTGCTCTTCGGCGCGGTGGCCAGGTGGACGACAGCCTGGGCCAGGTTGAGCTGGCCTTCGGGGAGGCCGACGTGCTCGATCGCGTGCGCCGCGGCGACCGCCACGACGAGCGCCTGCGGGTCGGCCATGCCGATGTCCTCACTGGCGAGGATGATCAGCCGGCGAGCGATGAACCTCGCGTCCTCCCCCGCCTCCAGCATCCGGGCCAGCCAGTACAGCCCCGCGTCGACATCGCTGCCGCGGATGCTCTTGATGAACGCGCTGATCACGTCGTAGTGGTCGTCGCGCCCGTAGCGCAGTGCGCTCGTGCCGAGCGCGGCTTCGACGTGCTCGACGGTCATCTCGTCCGGAAAGGCGAGCGTGCAGGCGACCTCCAGCGCGGTCAGCACCTGGCGTCCGTCACCGCCGGAGCGATCGGCCAGCAGCGCGATCGCCTCCGGAGTGGCCCGGACCGATTCAGCCTCGAGACCGCGGGCGATCAACTGCTCGATCGCTGTTCGTTCCAGTGGCTCGAGGCGGAAGAGCGTGCTGCGGCTCCGCAACGGCGCGTTGACCTCGAAGAACGGGTTCTCTGTGGTGGCCCCGATGAGCGTGAGGGTGCCGTCCTCGACCGCCGGCAGCAAGGCGTCCTGCTGCGACTTGGAGAACCGATGGATCTCGTCGAGGAACAGGATCGTGCCGCGGCCGTGCTCACCGAGGCGTTGGCGGGCTCGTTCGATGACTTCGCGCACGTCCTTCACGCCGGCGGTCACGGCAGAGAGCTGCTCGAACGCGCGCTTGGTGCTGCCTGCGATCGCCAGCGCGAGCGTGGTCTTGCCGGTGCCCGGTGGCCCCCAGAAGATGGCCGAGGTGAGCCGGTCCTGCTCCACGAGCCGCCGCAGCGGCCGACCCGGGCCGACGAGGTGGGTCTGACCGACCACCTCGTCCAGCGTCTTCGGGCGCAGCCGCGCCGCCAACGGCGCTTGCTGGCGCAGCCGCTCCGCAGCCGCTGAGCTGAACAGGTCGTCGGTCATATGACCCTGAGCACGAGCTCGTAGCCGGGCTTGCGGAAGTCGACCGCGTGCTCGATCATCCAGTCGCGCGTCACCCACTGCCAGGCGACGAACTCCTTGCCGTCGGGCGTCGGGATGATGTCGGCACGCATCGCGTCGAACAGGAACCAGCGATGCGCCTGACCGAGGCGGCCCTTGGCCACCTTCAGGTCGGGCGGGTACTCGTAGACGACCCAGCCCGGATACTCGGCGACCGCCATCACGTCGTTCGAGGTCAGCCCGGTCTCCTCGAACAGCTCTCGCCAAGCTGCGGCGATCGGCGCTTCGTCGGCGTCCAGCCCGCCCTGCGGGAACTGCCACTGTCCGGGGACGTCTTTGCGCTCGAAGGCGAGCAGTCGATCGTCGAGGCCGCGCACCATGATGACGACGCCGGCGCGGAAGTGTTGGCTCGCCATGCGAGAACGCTACCCGGCGCTGGTCGGCTGACACCCCGAGGCTCCCGCCTAGAGTCGGGCCGATGGGGGCCCAGGAGGATCATCTCGACGACTGCCTTGCGGCGATCTCGGCTGTCGGCGACGAGGCCGACACGTTGTTCACGAGCAGGCGCGATGCCGAAGCCCGGGCGGAGGCGCGTGCGCTGGACGCAGGGGAGCCGGGAGTGGCGTTCCACGGACAAGTGCTCGGCATCAAGGCCTGCTTCGACGTTGCGGGCTGGGTGACCCATTGTGGTTCCGCCGTCGCGGCCGACGATCCTCCAGCCACGACCGACGCAGCGATGGTCACCCTGTTGCGCGACGGCTCGCTGCTGCTCGCCCAGACGAACATGACCGAGTTCGCCTACGGTGCGCTCGGCCTCAACCCGACCTACGGCACACCGACCTCGCCGTTCTTCCCGGTCGGGGAAAGGGTCAGCGGCGGATCGACATCGGGCGGCGCCGTCGCCGTGGCGAAGCACCTGATCGACATCGCCCTCGGGTCGGACACCAGCGGGTCGGTGCGGATCCCCGCGGCGTTCTGCGGGGTCGCCGGGTTCAAGCCGTCAAAAGGCCGCTACCCGGAGGCCGGAATGGCCTACCTGTCCCCCACGTTCGACACGCCTGGGATCATCAACAGGACAGCTTCGGGATGTCGTTCGGTCGATCGCATCCTCACCCCCTCGTTCGACGGAACACTCCGTCGTGCACCGGACCTGCCGTTGGACGATCTCGTGATCGGCGTGCCGCGGTCGAACATCGAAGGCCACGTCGACCCCACGATCGGTCTCGCGTTCGAGTCGTGGCTGACCGCGCTGTCCAGCGCCGGCGCGCGCATCGTCGACGTGAGCCTGCCGTCGCTGGACGATTCGACAGCGGCCACACGAGACGGTTCGGTCATCTCGGTGGAAGCCTTCGTTCTCCACCGCAAGCGGCTGGCTCGTGCCGCCGACCGGTACGACCCTCGGGTTGGCGCGCGCATCGCCGGAGGCGAGCACGTCCCGGCTCACGTCTACGCACTCGGCCTGCAACGCCTGGCTGCAGCCCGGAACCGGTTCGACGCCGAGGTGGTGGCCGCAGGCGCTGATCTCCTGCTGACCCCGACGGTCGGGATGCTGCCGCCGCGCATCGCCGATCTCGCCGATGATGCCGACTACCTGGCCACGAACCTCCGCTCGTTCCACTTCACCGAGTACGCCAACCGTCTGGACCTGCCGAGCATCACCATTCCGGGCAACCTCCACGACGGTCAGCCACACGGTCTGATGATCACCGGCCATCGCGCCGACGACGTGCGGTTGCTCGACATCGCCGTGTCCATCGAGCGGCTGCTCACCGTCGGCTAGCTTCGGCCGATGATCGTGATCCGCTCCGAAGACGTTGCCAACACCGCCCGCCACGTGTCCGGGGACAACTGGGACAGCAAGCGAATGATCGTCAAGGACGACGGCATGGGCTACTCGGTGCACGAGACCCGCATCCTCGAGGGCACCGAGAGCCGCCTCCACTACGAGCAGCACTTCGAGACCAACTACTGCTACGCCGGGGAGGGCGAGGTCGTCGACATGGCCACGGGTGAGACGTTCGCGATCCGCCCCGGGACCATCTACGCGCTCGACCAGCACGACGACCACATCGTCCGCGCCACCAAGGGCGATCTGCACCTGGTCTGCGTGTTCAACCCGCCGGTCGCCGGCACCGAGACCCACAACGCCACCGGCGGCTACGACGCCTGAACGGTGACGCCGGGGTCAGGCCTTCGGGGGAAGGACGCGAATGCCCAACTCGGCGAGCTGCTTCGCGTTCGGCGGGGTCGGGGCGCCAGTCATCAGGTCGGTGCCACTCTGCGTCTTGGGGAAGGCGATGACCTCGCGGATGTTCTCCTCGCCGGCGATGATCGCGACGAGGCGATCGATGCCGAACGCGAAGCCGCCGTGGGGCGGGGCGCCGTACTCGAACGGGCGCAGGAAGAAGCCGAACTTCTTGTCGGCCTCCTCGTCGCTGATCCCGAGCGCGTTGAACACCCGCCGCTGCAGGTCGCTCTCGTGGATCCGGATCGAGCCAGAGCCGAGCTCCCAGCCGTTGAGGACGAGGTCGTAGGCGAGGGCGCGGACCGACATCGGATCGGTCTCGAACTTGTCGAGATCCTCCGGGTGCGGGCGGCAGAACGGATGGTGGCCGGGCTTGGGCTTGCCGGTCTCCTTGTCGACACCGACGAACAGCGGGAACTCCGTCACCCACACGTAGCGGTACGGCCCCTGCCACACGGGCGGGCGGCCGAGGTCGTTGCGCAGCGTGCCGAGCACCTCGCAGGTGATGTCCCATTCGTCGGCGACGATCAGGATGAGGTCGCCCGCGACTGCAGCGAAGCGCTGGACCAGCTCGGCCTGCTCGTCGGCGCTGAGGAACTTGGCGACGGGTGAATCGAGCGTGCCGTCGGCGGCGACCTTGAGCCAGACGAGGCCCTTCGCGCCCATCTGCTTGGCCTTCGCGGTGAGGCCGTCGAGCTTGTTGCGGCCCATCTCCTCGGCCTTGCCGGACGCGTTGATGCCCTTGATCGACGCCGCGCCGCTGAACGCCTTGAACTCGGTGGCCGAGAACACGTCGGTGAGATCGACCAGGGTCATGCCGAAGCGGAGATCGGGCTTGTCGACGCCGTAGGTCTCCATCGCATCGCGCCACGTCATCCGCTCGATCGGCGGCGGCGTCTCTCCCGTCACCGCGAACGCGGCGGCCTCGACGGCCTTGCTGATCGCTTCGAGGACGTCGTCCTGGCTGGCGAAGCTCATCTCGGCATCGAGCTGCATGAACTCGTACTGCCGATCGGCGCGCAGGTCCTCGTCGCGCAGGCAACGCGCGATCTGGTAGTAGCGGTCGACGCCGGCCACCATCAGCAGCTGCTTGAACAGCTGCGGGCTCTGCGGCAGCGCGTAGAACGAACCGGGATCCTTGCGGCTCGGCACCAGGAACTCGCGGGCACCTTCCGGCGTGGACGGCACGAGCATCGGGGTCTCCACCTCGACGAACTCCTGGGCCTCCATCGCGCCGCGGATCGCTGAGTTGACCTTGGCGCGCACGCGCAGGTTGCGCTGCATCCGCTCGCGACGGATGTCGAGGTAGCGGTGCTGCAGACGGGTGTTCTCGTCGACCTTGTCGGCGCGGGAATCGATCGGGAACGGCGGCGGCTCGGCGGTGCGGAGCACTTCGACGACGCACTCCCCCAGCTCGACCTCGCCCGTCGGCAGGTTGATGTTGGTCGTGCCCTCGAGCCGAGCACGGACGACGCCGGTGATCCGCACGACGTACTCGCTGCGCACGTCGACCTCGTTGTCGACCACGCACTGGATCACGCCGGTGTGGTCGCGAACGTCGACGAACGAGAGCTGCGACCCGTGCTCGCGACGGCTGGCCACCCAACCGCAGACGCTGACCGTCTTGTCGACTTCGGAGAACCGGAGCTCGCCGCACATGTGCGTTCGCATGCTGGTGGTGCTCATGCTGATGCCTCTTTCACGGCCACGATGAGGGCCTTCGTCACTTCAGAGATCATGTCGCCGCGCGGTACTTCGCGCTGGCGGTTCACATCGACCGCGCCGCGCATCGG
>JAOBWQ010000319.1 GCA_025463425.1 Ilumatobacteraceae bacterium
ATCCGCTTCGGTGAGCCAGGCCAGGGTGAGGTGCACGTGGTCCACCAGGCCCACGTCGGGTCGGCGCGCAAGAACCTGATCTGGGCACGCGAGCTCGGCCTGATCGGCAGCCCGTCGTGAGCGCGCCAACGACATCACGCCGGTTGATCTCCGCCGATTCGCACATCAACGAGCCACCGGACCTGTGGACCAGCCGGGTGCCGGCCGAGTACCGCGAACGAGCGCCACGCGTCGAACACCTCGAGCTCGGCGACGCATGGATCGTCGAGGGCGCGCTCGACCCGATCAACTTCGGCGGCAACTGCTCGGCCGGCATCCCGGCGGACCAGCGTTCGGCATGGATCCGATGGGAGCAGGTGCGGCGGGGCGGTCACGAGCCGGCCGCCCGGCTGCTCGACCAGGACGCTGACGGCGTCGACGCCGAGGTGCTCTACCCCACGCCGAGGCTGGCGAACCAGCTGTTCTGGTCGACCACGGACCCCGAGTACCACCTCGCGTGCGTGCGTGCCTACAACGACTGGCTGAGCGAGTTCTGCCGGCACGACCCGACGCGGCTGTGGGGTGTTGCGATGATCCCCAACGTCGGGGTCGACGACGCGATCGCCGAGCTGGACCGGATCAGTGCCGACGGCACGATGCGCGGCGTGCTCCTCGGCCGCTACCCGAGCGGCGACGAAGCGATGACCGCCGACGACGACCGCTTCTGGGCCAGGGTCGAGGCGCTCGGCCTGCCCGTCTCGATCCACGTCTCCTTCGCAACCGAGGCCCAGGGTGACAAGAAGCGGATGAAGCTCACTGGCGACATGCGCTTCTTCGACGCACCGATCCGCGCCGCGCAGTTCATCAACGGCGGCGTGTTCGATCGCTTTCCCCTGCTGCAGCTGGTGCTGGTCGAGGTGGACGTCTCGTGGATCCCGTACGTCAAAGAGCAGATGGATGATCGCTTCCTGCGCGCCGGCACGGCCACCCGCGCCCCGATCGCCAAGTTGCCGAGCGACTACTTCGCCGAGAACATCTTCGCCACCTTCGTCACCGACCGCTACGGCATGGCCAACCGGCACGCGGTCGGCGTCAGCCAGATCCTGTGGTCGACCGACTTCCCCCACGGCGGGTCCGACTGGCCGAACTCGCGCAACACCGCCGCAGCGCAGCTCGACGGCGTGCCGGACGACGAAGCTGACGCGATCGTCGCGGGCAACGCGTTGCGGCTCTACGCGCGCTGACCCCCACCGACCTGCACGACGATCCGGCCCATGGTGGTGCGCTGGGCCATCTCCGCCAAGGCTTCCGGCAAGGCCTCGAAGGCCACGGTCTTGCCGACGACCGGGTGAATGGTGCCGGCCTCCAGCAACGCAACGAGCGAGTCGTTGACCCGCCGCCCGACCTCGGGCGGGAACGGGTTGTAGCCATACCCGCGGGGCACGGTCGCGGGGTCCTGGTAGGACAGGATCACGCCCATCACGGACAGGTTGCCGAAGCAGAACGTCCGCCCTGTCACCATCGGCACCTCCTCGGCCTCGATGCCGCTGGCGAAGCCGACGACGAGGTGGCGGCCGCCGCGGGTGAGGCAGCGCAGCGATTGCTGCATGACGTCGCCACCGACGCCGTCGAAGCAGAGGTCGACGCCGCGACCGTCGGTCGCCTCGAAGACGGCATCGACGAAGTCACCCGACCGGTAGTCGATCGCGACATCGGCACCGAGCTGACGCGCGAACTCGACCTTGTCCGCTCCGCCCGCCGTCGCGATGACACGTGCTCCGGCGGCGACGGCGAGTTGCACTGCCGCCGACCCGACACCACCCGCTGCCGCGTGGACCAGCACCGTCTCGCCCGCTTGAACGTGAGCACGCTCGTGCAGTCCGAGGTAGGCCAGGTGGAACGGGATGCAGAACGCAGCGGCACGCACGTCGTCCAGCGCGTCGGGCACGTCGAACACCATGTCTGCCGCAGCAACCACGAGCTCGGCATGGGCGCCGGTGGCGTTGCTGCTGACCCCCATCACCCGCCTGCCCATCCAGTGCCGGGCCAGTTCACCCGCGCCGACGACGACGCCGGTCACCTCCATGCCCAGCGTGTACGGCAGCGGCGGGTTGACCGTCAGGTAGCGGCCGTAGCACGCGTCGACCTCGTTGTAGTTGCACACGCTCGCAGCTGTGCGGACGAGCACCTCGTTCGGGCCGGGCACCGGCTCGGGCACGTCCTCGAGTTGCAGCGCCTCCTGCGGACTCCCGTAGCGGACCACTCTCCATGCACGCATCGCGTGCGACGGTAGCTCCGGGCTGCGTCGTCAGACGTGCTGAACCTGGCGCACCGTCAACATCACGTCGGTGGTGCCCGTGCACGGTTGCGCGGAGATGTTCACCTGGCGTTCCCCGCCCGTGCCGACGCGGATGTCACCGCGGCTCGATGACCGGCTGCCCTCGTCGAGCAGCGAGGCGAGGTGTGGTCGATGGATCTGATCGACCATGTCGAACAGCGACGGAGTGCCCCCGCTCGTCGCACCCAACAGGGTCATGGCCTGCGAGTTGGCCAGCGTGATCCGGCCCTCGGAATCGAGCACGACGAGGCCGTCGATCGCTCGGTCGAGCAGCGACGCGGTGCG
>JAOBWQ010000360.1 GCA_025463425.1 Ilumatobacteraceae bacterium
GACTCGACCTGATAGGCGTGGTCGAACAGCTCGGTGGTCTCGCCGAAGTGGTAGCCGGCGTTGAACGCCGCCGTGTTCGCGGCGCGGACGAGATCGTCCCGGAACTTGGTCTGGATCCAATCGAGCGTGGGCTCCCGCGGCCGAGAGAACAGCCACGAGATCATGCCGAGCGCGAAGAAGTTCTTCGACCGTTCGGCGTCGCGGTTCTTCACACCCAACGGCACCGTGGCCTGGATGGTCAGCGACGTCATCGGGACCTCGACGACTCGGTAGTTGTCGAGCGAACCGTCCTCCAGCGGGTTCGTCGTGTACCCGACCTTCTCGAGGTCGCGGGGCACGAACGAGTCGCGGTTGACGATGACCAGGCCGCCCTGCTCCAGCCGGCCGAGGTCGGCCTTCAACGCGGCCGGGTTCATCGCGATCAGCACGTTCGGCGCATCACCCGGAGTGGTGATGTCGTGATCGGAGATGTGCACCTGAAAGCTGCTGACCCCGTTGACGGTGCCGGCTGGGGCGCGGATCTCCGCCGGGAAGTCGGGCAACGTCGACAGATCGTTGCCGAAGATCGCGCTCGACTCGGTGAACCGGTCGCCCGTGAGCTGCATGCCGTCACCAGAGTCGCCGGCGAAGCGGACGACCACGCGTGTGATCGTCTCCGCCTCCGGCTTCCGTTCGACCGTGTCGGTCATCGGATACCCCCTTGTTGCCGGGGCGACGCTGCCCCGTGCATCGAGCCCCCGCTCGACGCGAAGCGGACCATACACCCGGTTGCGTACGATCGTCCGGTATGGAGGAAGCTCACGAGCCCGCATGGTGGCAGACCAAGGTCGTCTACCAGATCTACCCGCGCAGCTTCGCCGACTCGAACGCCGACGGCATCGGCGACCTGCAAGGCATCCGCAGCCGGCTCGGCCACCTGCAGTGGCTCGGCATCGAGGTGCTCTGGCTGTCACCGGTGTTCCGCTCCCCCATGGCCGACTTCGGCTACGACGTCAGCGACTACTGCGACATCGATCCGGTCTTCGGCACCCTTGCCGACATGGATGCGTTGATCGCCGACTGCCACTCGCGTGGCATGCGGCTGATGCTCGACTGGGTGCCCAACCACACCAGCGACCAGCACCCGTGGTTCGTCGAGAGCCGCAGCAGCCGCGACAACGCGAGAGCCGACTGGTACGTGTGGCGCGACGAGCCGGCGAACAACTGGCTGGCCTCGTTCCCGCAGGGCGAGTCGGCCTGGGAGCACGACGACGTCCGCGATCAGTGGTACCTGCGCTGCTTCCTGCGCGAACAGCCCGATCTGAACTGGGACAACCGCGATGTCGAGGCCGCGATGCACGACACGCTGCGGTTCTGGCTGGACCGAGGCGTCGACGGGTTCCGGATGGACGTCATTCACCTGATCGGCAAGCACCTCGACGAGGACGATCCGGAGCGTGCCGTCGCCCGCGGGGTCGGCCACGTGCCGTTCAACGACGTGCCCGAGACCCACGATCGCATCCGCCGGATCCGTGCCGTGCTGGACAGCTACCCGGGCCAACGGGCATGCGTCGGCGAGGTGTACCTCCTGGACGAAGCGAAGATGGCCGCGTACTACGGCGACGGCGACGAGCTCAACCTCTCGTTCAACTTCGGCTTCCTGTGGGCCGCATGGGACGCCACGACACTGCGGGGCAAGATCACCTCCACCCTCGACCACCTCCGTCCGCGTGGCGCCTGGCCAACCTGGGTCCTGTCCAACCACGACGTACCTCGGCATCGCCAGCGCTACGGGGGCTCCGAGGACGTCGCCCGCATGGCTGCGGTGATGCTGCTCACCCTGCCCGGCACGCCGTTCGTGTACCAGGGCGAGGACCTCGGGCTGATCGACGCGGTCGTGCCGCCCGAGCGCGTCGTCGACCCCGGCGGGCGCGACGGCTGCCGGGCGCCGATCCCGTGGAACGACGATCCGGGCCACGGTTGGCCGCACGCACCCTGGCTGCCGTTCGTGGCCGACGCCGGCGTCAGCAACGTGGGCACGCTCGATCAGCAACCCGACTCGATCCTTCACCTCTACCGCGAGCTGCTGCATCTCCGCCGGGATCACGCCGCGTTGCAGTCCGGGCAGTTCACGATGATCGAGCGCACCGACGACGTGATCGCGTACACGCGCACCCCGACCGACCCTGCCGACACACGCGCCTACACGATCGCGCTGAACCTGGGCGAGGGAGCCGCCGTCGTGGCGGAACTGGCGGGTGGACGGGTCCTCACCAGCACCATCGCCGGCGACCTGACGGCTCCGGCGGACGAGATCGTGCCGCCGCATGCCGCGGTCGTGGTGCTGCACGCGTGACAACATGTCCCCATGGGACGCATCGTTGCACTGCTGAACCAGAAGGGCGGCGTGGGCAAGACCACCGTCACGGTCGGACTCGCGTCGGCAGCCGCCGAGGCCGGGCACCGCGTGCTGGTCGTCGACATCGACCCTCAGGCGTCGAGCACGTGGGTCCTCGGCCTCGATCCGGAGACGATCGAGACCTCCACGGCTGAGGTGCTCGGCAAGTCGTCTCCGCAAGGGGCCATCTTCGAGTCGACGTGGAGCGAGCGGATCCACGTGATGCCGGCCACCAACCGCCTGCAGGCACGCGAGCAGGGCAAGCCGAAGCGGCTCCGCGACGCGCTGACCCCACTGGCCGAGCACTATGACGCGATCCTGATCGACTGCCCACCGAGCCTCGGCAACCTCACCACCAGCGGACTCACCGCCGCGGATCACGCGGTGATCGTCGTCGAACCGTCGGCGCTCGGGCTCCGCGGCATCTCTGCCGTTGCCGACGTGATCGACGAGGTGTGGGACGACCACAACGGTGAGCTCGAGCTCGCCGGAGTCATCGTCAACAAGGTGCCCGCCGTCTCCGGCGAGGCCGATCGGCGTTACGAGGAGCTGACCCGGATCGTCGGCAAGAAGGCCATCTGGCAGCCCGTCATCCCACAGCGGGTGATCGTCAACCAGGCAACCGGCGAGCGCCGCCCGATCCACAGCTACGGCGCCCGCTCGATCGAGGTGTCGACTGCGTTCGATCAGCTGTGGAAGCGGCTGCGCAAGACGCTGCGTTAGTTCTTCGGTACCCGCATCCGCCGCTACAACAGAGCGTCGACGTCGAGCTCTTCCACGACAGCGGCCGGTGCCAGCGCTGCGCCGGGCACCGGGAACAGCTTCAAACCCCCGCGACCGTCGAACGTGAGGCCCGCGCGTCCTTCGACGAGCTGGCGCACCTTGTCGCCGAGCAGCTCGGCCCGCCAGCCGGTGGCGAGCCGCGCATCCGGATCGTTGCGGAGCAGCCCGATGATGTCGCCGCGGGTGCCGAGCAGGGCCGTGTCGATCTTCTCCTGACGGGCGAGCTCGCTGACCCACGCCGACACGAGCGTGATCGCCGGGCGAAGGTTGCGATCGAGCTCGTCGCCCTCTGCTGCGGGGATCGGGATCTCCTCGCGCAGGCCGAGCTGCACGGCGGCGATGATCTCCTTGCCCAGGTTGCCGCGCCAGTGACGCTCGTCGATGCCGCGGGCCTGGGCCAGCTCCTCGACCGTCTTGGGCTGCTTCTGCGCGATCCCGAGGATGGCCAGGTCGGGCAGGATCTGACGAACGGGCGAGTCGACGCTCATCGCCCGGCGCTCGCGCCACGAGGCGATCGCGCGGGCCACACCACGAGCACGGGGCTTGAGCATCCTCACGTCCTTGAGGCGCAGCCATGCACCGTCGGGATCGGTCCCGCTGGCCGGGCGCAGCCGGAGCTCCTCGCACGCGGCTTCGACCCACGAGACGCGACCAACACGCTCGAGTTGGTCGACGAGGCGGTCCTGCAGCTTCAGCAGATTGGCGACGTCGCTGGCTGCATACGTGCGCTGGTCCTCGGTGAGCGGCCGCCGCAGCCAGTCGGTGAGCCGATCACCCTTCGGAACGCTGATTTTCAGCTCGCCCTGCATCAGGTTCGCCAGCGACGGTGTGCCGTAGCCCACGAAGCCGGCGGCGAGCTGGGTGTCGAACAGTCGGGCCGGGATCGCGCCGCAGGCGTGGGTCAAGACGTCGAGATCTTGCTGCGCCGCGTGCATCACGCACACGACGTCGCTCTCGAGCAGCGGCTTGAGCGCGGTGACATCGACGGCGAGCGGATCGACGAGGGCGATGCCGCCCGGCCAGGCGAACTGGGCCAGGGCGAGCTTCGGGAAGTACGTGCGCTCACGATGGAACTCGGAGTCGAACGCGTAGCGCGGTTCGGCGA
>JAOBWQ010000037.1 GCA_025463425.1 Ilumatobacteraceae bacterium
ACGCGGGTACATGCTCAACTCCTGATTTGGCATTGTTGTTAGGGTGACCTAACATATGACGGTGCACGGCGGACGCGAGGTCATCGAGCGCCTCGTCGCCCCGAGCACTGCCCGACGCAGCTCTGGCGAACGCCGTCGGCGGGCAGCGCTGGTCGCAGGCCTGTTCGTGGCTGCCGGGGTGCTCAGCGTCATCGCGTTGCTGTCGATCGCGTACGGCTCGAAGTCGATCCCGCTCGGTCGCGTCATCACCTCGTTCACCCACTACGACCAGACGTCGAACGATCACCTGATCATCCGGACGCTGCGCCTCCCGCGCACCGTCGTCGGGGTCCTCGCGGGGACGTGCCTGGCGCTCTCCGGGGCGATCATGCAGGGCCTGACCCGCAACCCGCTGGCCGATCCGGGGCTCCTCGGCGTCGACGCCGGGGCGGCGTTGTTCGTGGTGATCGGCATCTCCGTGTTCCACGTCGGCGGCGTGCGCGGCTACGTCTGGTTCGCGTTCGCCGGAGCCTTCATCGCCTCGCTGGTCGTCTACGTCCTCGGCTCCGCGGGTCGAACCGGCGCGACACCCGTCAAGATCGCGCTGGCCGGCGCAGCGCTGTCGGCGCTGTTGTGGTCGTTCACCTCCGGCATGCTCGTGCTCGACGCGGCGACGCTGGACCAGTTCCGCTTCTGGCAGGTGGGCTCGCTGTCCGGCCGCACCGGCGACGTGGCCTGGCAGGTCGCACCGTTCGCGATCGTGGCCGTCGTCGTCTCGCTCGGCACCGCGCGCACGCTGAACACGTTGGCGCTCGGCGACGACACGGCCCGGTCGCTCGGGGTCACGCTGGGCTGGTCGCGCGCGCTGTGTGCCCTCGCGATCGTGCTGACCGCCGGCACTGCCACGGCGATCGCCGGGCCGATCGGGTTCGTCGGCCTGACGATCCCGCACGTCGTCCGCAAGTTCACCGGGCCGGATCATCGTTGGCTGCTGCCGTACTGCGCGCTGCTCGGCCCGATCCTGCCGCTCGGCAGCGACATCATCGGACGTCTCGTCGATCGGCCGGCCGAGATCCAGGTCGGGATCGTCACGGCGCTCGTCGGTGCCCCGTTCTTCATCGTCCTCGTCCGGCGAAGCCGACTGGCGCAGCTGTGACGGCGCCGACGACGACAACCATGACGGCGGCCGGCGATCCGGTCGCCGCGCGTATTCGCACGTCGGGCCGGGTGGTGCGGTTCGGCGGCGTCTCGGCGCGCGTCGACCCGCAGGCCGCAGCGGTCTGCACGGTCCTGCTGAGCCTCACCTTCCTCGTGTTCTGCATCGGCATCTCCGTGGGCGACTTCTCGATCCCGCTCAAGGACGTCGTCTCGTTCGTGTTCGGCCACGGCAACCCCAGCTCGCGGTTGATCGTCGGCGAGCTCCGCCTGCCGCGAGCGTTGACGGGTCTCATGGTCGGCGCCGCGCTCGGCCTCTCCGGTGCGATCTTCCAGTCGCTCGCCCGCAACCCCCTCGCTTCGCCCGATGTCATCGGCGTCACCGCGGGTGCATCGCTGTGCGCAGTGGCCGTGATCGTGCTCGGCGGCAGTGGCGATGTCATCGCAGGGGTGGCGTCGGCGAGCGTCCCGGTCGCTGCGCTGGTCGGCGGTCTGGCGACCGCGTTCTCGGTGTACCTGCTGGCCTATCGCCGCGGCCTCGTCGGCTACCGGCTCGTGCTCGTCGGCATCGGTGTGAGCGCGATGTTGACGTCGCTGATCAGCTACCTGCTGACGCGTGCGACTCTGTACGAGGCGTCGCGCGCCACCGTCTGGCTGACCGGGTCGCTGGCCAACCGCGGGTGGGAGCACGTCCGGCCGGTCAGCATCGGTCTGCTGGTCCTCGTGCCGATCACGCTCGCGCAGGCACCGCAGCTCCGTGCGCTGCAGTTGGGTGACGACGCGGCACGTGCGCTCGGCACGCGCCTCGAGCCGGCCCGCCTGGTGCTGATCGTCTGCGCGGTCGGGTTGGCGGCGATGGCCACGGCGTCGGCCGGCCCGGTTGCGTTCGTCGCGTTCGTGTCACCGGTGCTGGCCCGGCGGCTGGTCGGCCGCGGCTCCGCCGCGCTGCTCACGTCGATGTGCGTCGGGTCGTTGCTGGTGCTCGCCAGCGACCTCGTTGCTCGCCGCGCGCTGCCGGCGGAACTGCCCGTCGGGATCGTCACCTCGATCATCGGAGCCCCGTATCTGCTGTGGCTGCTGTGGCGGGCGAGCTCGATCGGAGCAGGAGGCTGACGTGGCGGCCGCCGATGGAATCGCGATGGGAGTGACCGCGCCGAGCCGCTTGCGCGCGGACCACGTCTCGCTCGGATACGACGAGCGGTTGATCGTCGACTCGCTCTCGGTCGACATCCCCGCCGGCGAGATCACGGTGATCGTCGGCGCGAACGCGTGCGGCAAGTCGACGCTCCTCCGCGGCCTGGCCCGGTTGCTCAAGCTGCGTGGGGGCACCGTGCTCCTCGACGGTGAGTCCATCCATCGCCAGTCGACGAAGTCGGTGGCCACCCGGCTCGGGATCCTGCCCCAGCAACCCATCGCGCCGGAAGGGCTGACCGTCGCCGACCTCGTCGGCCGCGGCCGGCACCCGCACCAGCGGTGGTTCCGCCAGTGGACCGAGGAGGACGCGACGGCGGTCGACGAAGCGCTCCGGGCGACGGGCATGACCGAGCTCGCCGACCGTCCGATCGACGAGCTGTCCGGTGGTCAGCGGCAGCGGGCGTGGATCGCGATGGCGCTCGCCCAGGGCACGCCGATCGTGCTGCTCGACGAGCCCACCACGTTCCTCGACCTCGCCCATCAGGCGGAGGTGATGGACCTGCTCGACGAGCTCAACCGCCGTGAGGGCCGCACCATCGTCGCGGTGCTGCACGACCTCGACCAGGCCTGCCGCTACGCGCACACGATCATCGCGATGAAAGACGGCCGGATCGTCGCCCTCGGCCGGCCGACCGATGTGATCACCGAAGCGCTCGTGCACGACGTCTTCGGGCTGCACGCGCGGATCATCAGCGACCCGATCACCGGCACGCCGCTGATCCTGCCGATCCCCAAGGCCCTGCGGACCTGAGGCCTGAGAACGTGGTTCAGCCGAGGGGCAGCAGCGCGCTCTCGGGGATGACCGTCGGCCAGACCACGTCGGTGGGCAGCGGGTTGTTGAACGGCGCGAACTTCGGCTTGGCGGCGGCCCGGTAGTGGTCGGTCGAGTGGGTGCGGTCCTTGTCGAACTCGGGGATCACCTTGTCGCCGAACAGCTCGAGGGTGGCGAGGATCTCCTCGTGGTGCAGGCCCTCGATGGGCAGGCCGAACACGAGCTGGTCCATGCCGACATCGCCCCAACGCGCGATCTGCTCGGAGACCTCGTCGGGCGTGCCGCAGAGCATGTAGCCGGCGTCGATGATGCCGTCGAGGAGCTCGTTGGCGTCGACGTTCGGATCCTGGATGAGGTCGTGCAGCGACAGCGGGCTGTTCGGCCAGACGATGGCGTCCTGCGACTTGGGCATCGTGTCGTGGTACATGTTGACCATCGTGACGAGGTAGCCGCGCCCCTTGCGCAGGGCGATCGTGCGGGCTTCCTCACGGGTGTCGCAGCAGATCACCGAGTTGGTGATCATCACGTTGTCGTTCTTGAACTGGCCGATCGGCGTGGTGCAGTTGGCGGCGCCGTTCTTGTAGGCCTCGATCCGACCGCGCAGCGCGAAGATCGGCTCGAAGTTGAACGCGATCGCCCCGATGCCCATCTCGCCGGCGGTGGTGAAGGTGCCGGGGTTGCCGCAGGCGACCCAGATCGGCGGATGGCCGGCGCCGTAGGGCTTGGGCAGCACGTTGTGCGGGTACGGCACGGTGAACGTGTCGCCATGGAACTCGTAGTCGTACTGCTCCCACATGCGAGGGATCTCGCGAACGACCTCGGCCCACTCGGGCTTGGTGGAGTCCTTGTCGAGGATGTTGAACAGGGCCATCTCGTGGCTGCCGGCGCCGCGGCCGGTGCCCCACTCGAAGCGGTTGTTGGTGAAGTGGTCGAGCATCGCGGCGCGCTCGGCGAACCGGGCCGGGTGCTCCTTGCGCGGCGACAGGCTGTTGATGCCGGTGCCGAGGTGGATGTAGTCGGTCTGCGCTGCGACCCAACCCATGATGACCTCGGGAGCCGACATGTGGCTGTACTCGGTGAGCGCGTGGTGCTCGCCGAACCAGGCGTACTTCCAGTTGTGCTTGTCCGCGAAGACGACGTACTGGGCCTCGCGCATCAACTCGAGGTGCTCGTGCTGGGACGAGTGGGCGGCGGGCCCGGGGATGTAACCGTTGAGAAAGACGCCGAACTCCATGAGACCCTCCGAGGGGGACAGAATTAATGTGTGTGATTAATTGTGGCAGCAAGCTAGCGGATGCTGCACGACGTTTCCACCTCGGACGCCAGGTTTTCTGATCGGGCGACGCGCGGCCTGCACGTGGGCTCAGACCAGGCCCGGGTGCAGGCAGTGGAGGTCGGACGGGAGCTCGACGCCAGCCGTCGCGCAGAAGACGTCGTGATCGACGACGACGAAGCCGATGCTCAGGGCGTGGGCAGCCACGGGACTGTGGTCGGGCACACAGCAGGTGACCGTGCTGCGGGCCGAGAACGTGGCGAGCAGTTCGTCGAACGCATCGGTGCCGCGTGCGTCGCGCAGGCGGACGACGTCGATTCCGTCGGCGTGGGTGAGCACGATCGAGGTCGAACGGATGGCGGCCCCGAGGGCGCGGAAGTGCTCAGCGAGCTCGGGTCGATCGTCGGCGCGGTCCGGGCGCTGCGGCGAAGGGACGCGGTCGGCCGACCCTGTTGATGAGCCGTCGGGCGCCGCGCCGCGCAGGTACAGCAGGCGCCAGCTCGGAGCCATGCCCGCCCGCCGGTAGGCCGCCAGCGCAGCTGGGTGCTGAGAGCTGAAGGTCATCCGCCGCGCGGTCCCGGCGAACAGCGTGTCGAGCAGAGCGCTGCCGACCCGCTGGCCGCGACACGCTGGCGTGACGAACAGGTCGGTGAGCATCGTCGTCGAGCCGCCGACCGGGATCGTGCCGCCGAATGCGATGACCGTGCCGTCATCGGCAGTTGCCACGAGCAACGCGCCCCGCGCAGCGACGAACGCGAAGTAGTGGTCGTCGGCGTGCGAGTCGCCCTCGGCCGCGATCGCCGCCATCGCCGCGAAGTCGTCGCCGCGAGCAGACCGGATCGTCGGCTTCGTCACCCGGGCGACGGTAACGCGCTCGCGACGCTGCGTGCATCGATGGCCGCGACGGATGCCGACTACCATTCGCGACTGCGCTGAGATCCGCCTCGCGCGCCGTCGACCCTGGTGAGCCATGACCCGAGATGAGAAGTCAGAGATGCTGCGCAAGGTGCCGTTGTTCTCCGGATGCACGGACAAGGACTTGCAAGAGCTGTCGCGCTTGATGACCGAGGTCGAGGTCGAGGAAGGCCACGTGCTGGTCCGCGAGGGAGCCGGCACGCCGGAGTTCTTCATCATCCTCGCGGGGAGCGCCACGGTCACCCGCGCCGGCAAGGAGATCGGTACCGTCGGGCCGGGCGACTTCTTCGGTGAGATCTCGATCATCGACGGCGGACCGCGCACCGCCAGCGTCACCGCCACGTCGCCGATGACGATCAACGTGGCCACCCATCGCGAGTTCGTCAGCCTGCTCGATCGTGCGCCGGAGATCGCCCGCAACATGTTGCCGACGCTCACCCGGCGGATCCGCGAGGCGCAAGCCGCGAGCCACACCGACTGACGCTCGCGATGGTCGACACCGGCAACATCGGCGGGATCATCGTCGCGATGGTGACGATCCCGTTCATCCTCGTCATCGGGTTCATCCTGTTCGGCATGCTGAAGTCCTCGCGCAAGGGCAGCGCCAGCGCGCAGTGGCCCACCGCTGTCGGTCGGATCGTCTCGTCGCAGGTCACCAGCCGCCGCGCGCTGGACTCCAACGGCACGCACACCACCGTCTACGCGCCAGAGGTCGTCTACCAATACGTCGTCGGCATGCAGCAGCTGCAGAGCGACAACGTCAGCTTCAGCGGTGTGGCGGGCACGAGTTGGTCGTCCGGAGCCGAAGCCACCGTGGCCCGCTACGTGCCGGGCTCGTCGGTGCAGGTCTTCTACAACCCGGTCAACCCGTCCGAAGCGGTGCTCGAGCACTCTGCCGGCGGGGTCAACACCCTCGTGGCCGGCGTCCTCGGCGGCGCGTTGGCCCTGGTGGTCGTGCTCTTGGTGCTCGGCCTCACCGGCGCGTTCAACTGACCGCCGAGCTCGGGTCGCAATACCCCCATGGGGTACTAG
>JAOBWQ010000389.1 GCA_025463425.1 Ilumatobacteraceae bacterium
GGCCGGACGCCCCTGCGCGGTTGGATCAGCCCGAACAAATCGGTCGAGGGCTTCATCGGCGGTGCGTTCTTCACCATCGTCGCGATGGTGGTCATCGGGATCTCCGAGAAGAGCCACAACTGGACCACCACGAACCTGATCTTCCTGGGCATCGTGATCGCCATCACGGCCCCGCTGGGCGATCTCACCGAGAGCATGTTCAAGCGCAACCTGGACATCAAGGACTTCGGCAGCATCATCAAGGGCCACGGTGGGGTGCTGGACCGCTTCGACGGGTTCTTGTTCACGCTGCCAGCGGTCTACTACGCCACGCTGGTCCTGGAGCCCTGGACGAAGTACACCGGCAAGTGACCGGTGCGCCGTCTCCGGCGCGCGGTGACGCCCGGCTCGTGCCGAGTCTTGCCGACCCTTCGCTGACAGACTGATCGCCATGACCGCCATCCGGGTTGCCATCGCCGGTTCCACCGGCTCGATCGGAACTCAGACGCTCGACGTCATCCGCGCCGAAGCCGGCCGGTACGAGGTCGTCGGCCTCGGCGTCGGCTCGTCGGTCGACGCGCTGATCGCCCAGGCGCTCGAGTTCCGACCCAAGGTGGTCGCCGTCGCGGATCCCGCCAAGCGCGCCGTGGTGGCCGAAGCGCTGCCGTTCGCCGAGGTGATCGCTGATCTCGCCGACCTCGCGGCCGACGCCGATGTCGTCGTCAACGCCGTCGTCGGCTTCGCCGGGCTTCCGGTCACGATCAGCACGCTGCGCGCCGGCAAGCGCCTGGCGCTGGCGAACAAGGAGAGCCTGATCGCGGCGGGGCCTGTCGTGCAGCCATTGCGCGCCCTCCCGGGAGCAGAGCTGGTGCCCGTCGACTCCGAGCACTGCGCCGTGCACCAGTGCCTGCGCTCGTCGAACCGGCCGGCCGACGAGGTGGCCCGGGTCGTGCTGACCGCCAGTGGTGGTCCGTTCCGCGGGCGGACGGCGGCAGAGCTGGCCGAAGTCGGCGTCGAGCAGGCCCTGGCCCACCCGACGTGGAAGATGGGCCCGAAGATCACCATCGACTCGTCGACGCTGATGAACAAGGGCCTCGAGGTGATCGAGGCCCATGAGCTGTTCGGCACCGCGTACGACCAGATCGAGGTCGTCGTGCATCCGCAGTCGATCATCCACTCGATGGTCGAGTTCACCGACGGCGCCACCATCGCCCAGCTCAGCCTGCCCGACATGCGGCTGCCGATCGGGTATGCGTTGGCGTACCCGAACCGGATCGCCACGCCGTTCGGCCGGATCGACTGGTCGGCGCTCGGCCGGCTCGACTTCGAGCCGCCGGATCTCGCCACGTTCCGTTGCCTCGGCCTGGCGTACGCCGCCGGGCGGTTCGGAGGCTCGGCGCCCGCCTGGCTCAGCGCAGCCAACGAGGAAGCGGTGGAGGCCTTCCTGGCCGGTCGCATCCGCTGGAACCAGATCGGCGAGATCTGTGACGCGGTGCTCCAGCGTCATACGGAATCGGCCGATGCTACAAACATGACCGTCGACGACATCGTCGCTGCCGACGCAACGGCGCGCCGCGCAGCGCAAGAGGAGCTCGCCAGATGAGCAACACGTACGAACGGATCCGTGGCGAGGTGCTGGCCGGCGGCGCTCTCGGCGAAGAGGACCAGACCGCGGGCGGTCCCCGCGCGATCCTCGGACTCGGCGCCATCGCGCTGTTGCTCGTCGCGCTCGCGATCGCCAACATCTGGACGTTCGTGTTCGTGGTCGGGCTGCTGATCTCGATCTTCCTGCACGAGTGCGGGCACTACGTCACGGCCCGTCGTTCAGGGATGAAGGTCACCCAGTTCTTCATGGGCATGGGTCCGAAGGTGTGGAGCTTCCGTCGCGGTGAGATCGAGTACGGCGTGCGCGCGCTGCCGATCGGCGCGTTCGTGCGCATCATCGGGATGAACAACCTCGACGAAACGCCGCCCGAGGACGAAGACCGCGCCTATCGCAACAAGAGCTATCCCCGTCGGATGCTGACCATCACGGCCGGATCGATCATGCACATGATCATCGCGATCGTGCTGCTGTTCACGGTGTACGCGACGTGGGGCAAGAACCAGCCCAGCGGCCGGATCGGCTTCGTCGAGGTCGTCAAGGGCCAGGCCGCCGACGTCGCCGGACTCCAACCTGGCGACTTCCTCGTCAGCATCGACGGCAAGGTGCCGACCACCTCGGACGACCTCGGTGTCATCGTGCGCGGCCACGCTCCGGGCGAGTCGATCTCGCTGGTCGTCAGCCGACACGGCAAGGACATCCAGCTCGACCCCGTGCTCGGCACGAGCACCGAACCCACCACCAAGGGTGCGGCGTACCTCGGCGTTCGCTCTGGTGAGGAGAACCACTTCGTCGGGCAGTCGCTCGGTACGGCGTTCGTCGACAGCTTCACCGACCTCGGCTCGGCCGCTTGGCAGAGCGTCGGTGGCGTGGTCAAGGTGATGAACCCGGTCAACATCTACCAGCACCTCGTCGGCCAGAACAACGATCAGGCCACGCAGCCGGTCACGGTCTACGGCATCAGCCGTCTGAGCTCCGACATCGGCAACGAGACCGGCCTCGCCGGCATCTTGCTGACCCTCGCCGGCGTCAACGTGTTCGTCGGCCTGCTGAACATGGTGCCGCTGCTGCCCTTCGACGGTGGTCACGCCGCCGTCGCGACGTACGAGCGGATCCGTTCGCGCAAGGGCAAGGTCTACCGAGCCGATGTCGGCAAGATGGTGCCGGTGGCGATGGCGGTGATGACGTTCCTCGTGTTCGTCCTCTTCACCGGTCTGTACCTCGACATCACCAAGCCGATCGGCTGAGCCTCAACGGCTCCCGGCAGTGGCACACTGAACCTGATGTTCGAACGTCGTACGACCCGTCAGATCTTCGTCGGCAAGGTTCCCGTCGGTGGCGGCGCGCCGATCACGGTGCAGTCGATGACGATCACCAAGACGGCCGATGTCGAGGGCACGCTGCAGCAGATCTACGCGCTGGCCGCCGCCGGCTGCGACATCGTCCGCTGCACGTGCAACGAGGCCGAGGCCGCCGAGGGTCTGGCCCAGATCGTGCCCCGGTCGCCGATCCCGATCATCGCCGACATCCACCACCAGTACAAGATGGCACTCGCGGCGATGGAAGCCGGTGTCCACGGCCTGCGCCTCAACCCGGGCAACATCCGCAAGCCCGAGCACATCCGCGCCGTCGCGGCCGAAGCCCGTGACCGTCAGGTGCCGATCCGGATCGGCGTCAACGGTGGCTCACTCGACCCCGCGCTGTACGAGAAGTGGGGCGGGATCAAGCCCGAGGCCATGGTCGAGTCGGCGATGCAGGAGCTGCGCTACTTCCAGGAGGTCGACTTCGACCTCGTCAAGATCAGCGTG
>JAOBWQ010000390.1 GCA_025463425.1 Ilumatobacteraceae bacterium
GTGTGGCACACGATCACCGCGTGCAAGGCACCGTGCAACGCGTCGACGGGGATCGCCTACCCGCGGGCCGACGCGGACATCCCGTTCGACTCCGGCGAGCTGGGAGCGGTCGGGCCGCCCACCGCCGGTCGGGTCACGTGGAGCACGCCGACCGATCTGCCCGACGGCACCTACACCTACTTCTGCCGGATCCATCCCTCGATGCGAGGAGCCTTCCGGGTCGCCGACCAGCCATGACCGATCAGCCGTGACGGGTCTGCGCGACGCCGATCCACTCGCCTGGCTCGTCGCCTGCGAGGAGATCCGCCAGCTCGCATCGCGGTATGCGGTCTCGATGAACCACCGCGACCTCGACGCGCTGGTCGAGCTGTTCGTGCCCGACGTGCGCGTCGGCCGCGAGCTGACCGGCCGGGCTGCGCTCCGCGACAACATGGCTCAGCAGCTCGTCGACGGTCATCGGACGATCCTGCAGGTCACCAACCAGGTGATCGACGTCGTCGACGCGGACCACGCGACCGGCGTCGTCGGCACCCGGGGCGAGATCGAGCGCGGCGACGAGTGGGTGATCCAGGTCATCGAGTACCACGACACGTATGAGCGGCGTGACTCCACATGGCTGTTCGTCCGCCGGCGTCATCACCTCTGGTACGGGGCCGACATGCTGAGCCGGCCGAACGTGCTGCCCGACGCGAACTGGCCGCAGAACCAGACCGGCAAAGGCGTGCTGCCGGAGATCATGCCGAGCTGGCAGGCGTGGACCGACGAACGCGAGGCGATCCTCCACCGAGCGGCCCAGCAGCAACAACAGCAGCAGTAGGGCCGACGGCGCCAGCGCCGTTCAGTCGGGCAGGTCGACGGCGAGGAGTGCGAACGCGATCGCCGCCGCGTGGCCGACGTTGAGCGAGTCGACATCACCGCGCAGCGGGATGCGGATCGGCTCGACCCGGGCCAGGGTGTGGCTGCTCAGACCCGGTCCCTCCGCGCCGAGCAGCAGCGCCAGCCGGTCGCCCTCGACGCGCGACACGTCGCCGATCGAGGTCGCGGTCTGTGCCGGCGTGAGGCCGAGCAACCGGAAACCGTGCGTGGCGATCGCGTCGAGATCCGTGACCCAGTCGCTGGAGCGCACGATCGGGAGGAACAGGACCTCGCCCATCGACACCCGCACCGTGCGCCGGTAGAACGGATCCGCGCAAGTCGGGTCGAGGACCAACCCGTCGATGCCGAGGGCCCGCGCCGAACGGGCGATCGCGCCGAGGTTCTCCGGATCGTTGAGACCTTCGAGCACGGCGATCGTGCGGCTGGTCGTGAGCAGGTCGATCAGCTCCATCGGGCGTCCACGATCAGCCGATGCCACCGCGCCGCGGTGCAGGTCGAACCCGGCCACCTGGGTCATCACCTCGCGGTCGGCGATGTAGACCGGGCAAGCGACATCGCGCAGCATCGGTTCCATGCGGTCGTAGCGACGCGGTGAGATCAACACCGATCGCAGCGCATACCGCGACGCGATCAGACGCTCGATCACGTTGATGCCCTCGGCGATGAAGAACTCGTCACCCTCCAGCTGCTGGCGGTGGTGGGGATCGCGGAGCCCGATGTAGTCGGCGACCCGGGGATCGGTGGCCTCGGTGATCGCAACGGGTTCCATACGGCCGACGCAACCTATCCCGTTGTCCGCCCCGACCCCTACCCTGGCCACGTGCCCCCGACTCCTCGCCGCGCCGACGACCGCATGTCCGTGCTCGTCTGCCGCGGCTGTTGTTGCGGCACGGCCTCCAAGCACCCCGGTGTCGATCACGACGGGCACGTCGACCGACTCCGCACGTCCGTGGAGGGCGTGGCAGGGGCTCGGCTGTTCACCGTCGACTGCCTCGATCTGTGCACGCACTCCAATGTCGTCGTCGTCCGTGCCCGCGGTCAGCGGCGTTGGTTCGGGGAGATGCTCGACGACTCGATCGTCGCGACGCTCGGGGAGTGGTTGATGGATGGCGGGACTGCACCCTTGCCCTCGAACCTCGCGATGCATGCGTTCGACCCCGAGGCGACGCCGACGCCGAAGGCGGTGATGGACACGCGCCACGGTGCCGAGCTGGCGATGTGGATCGCCGAGATGATGCGTGGTGGTGGCGTGTGGACGACCCCGGCGCCTGACGCGACGCCTGTGTCGCTCAGCCCGGGAGCCGAGGACGTCATCGTCGGCGAACAGGTCGTCGGCAGTGGTCCGTCGGGCACCTTCGCGCTGCGCGTCACGGACGACCTGCGCGCGTTCGTGTTCGACCGCTCCGACGAACCGGGCGTGTCCGCGCTGATCGTGTTCGCGTGCGTCGGCGCTGCGCCGCAGTCCGAGCTCCCGCTCGGACTCGAGCTGCCCAAGGGCTTCGTCGCCGTCGCGATCCATTCACCCTTCTCGCGCTGACGCGGAAGTACATTGCCGCGATGCACCCGCCGTCCTCGCGTTCTCGGATCGTCTTCGCCGCCGTCGCCGCTCTCACCGTGCTCGCCGGTTGCGGCAGCGACGCCAGGCCTGCGGCGACGTCAGGTGGCGTGTCGACGCCAGCCGCATCGACGCCAGCCGCATCGACGCCAGCCGCATCGACGCCGGCAGCGTCGACGAACACGACCTCGGTTGCCGCCACGACCGGCACTGCCGGTTCCACCGGATCGGGCATCGACGACACCCATCTCACGGTCGGCGATCAGGCCTACGCCGACACCCCGACGGTGGGCAAGGTGTTCGCGTGCCGCAAGCAGACGGGCAACGCCGGCGCTCAGGCCGCCGGGCCGTGGTTCAACGGCGACGGCACGTGGGACCTGACCAAGAAGATCTTCGTCCAGGGCAGCGTGCAGTGGGACGACGCCAGCGTCACGTTCAGCGTCGAGGGTGACCAGCGCGTCGTCGCGTCGAACGGGCTCCCGCTGGCCACGACCACCGGTGTCTTCCCGGTCGCGGCCGACGACCCGGCGGCGTCGTACGACCGGAACCCGAACACGATCACCAAGCAGACGCTCTCGTTCTCGATCCCGGCGGCCCCGACCGCCGCCGCGACATCGACGTGCGTGGGTGGCGAGGTCGGGGTCGCGATCAACGGCGTGCCGATCTTCAACGCGTTCGATGCCGGTGGCCGCGATGCCGGCGCGTGGGAGGTGCAGGACACCTGCCAGGGTCATCCTCAGGACAGGGGCCTGTACCACTACCACTCGATCTCGGAGTGCCTCGACACGCCCGGCGTGAACCCCTCGCCGCTGGTGGGGTATGCGTTCGACGGGTTCGGCATCTACGGATCGCGTGATGCGAACGGCAACGAGATCAGCGATCAGGACCTCGACGAGTGCCACGGCACCACGTCTGCGGTGATGTGGGACGGCGCGATGGTGACGATGTACCACTACGTCGCGACGCACGAGTTCCCGTACACGGTCGGGTGCTTCCGGGGCACGCCCACGCAATCGGCCGGCGGCTGAACACGGCACCTCCAGCGGGTGGGTCAGAATGGGCGGACATGGTCGAGCCCGTCGTACCCGGCCCCGCGAGGTCAGGCAGGAAGTCCCACCCTGGACGCGCCGAAGCACTCGGTGTGCTCGGGGTGTCGGTCGTCGCCGGAGTCGTCGCCGCGCTGTGCGGCGTGTCCCCGACGGGCTCGCGGGGCACCGACGTCGCCGTGACCTTCGCGCTGGGCTGTTTCGTGTCGTGGTTGGCGGCGTCCGCCCCGTGGTGGGCGATCACGGCGTCAGCGGTCGTGTCCGTGATCGGTGTCGGCCTCGGGCCGTGGGTGGCGGTCGGTCTCGCTGGTGTGGTGATCGGGGTCGCGATCGGTTGGTTGCCGGAGGGCTATCCATGGCCGCGCTCGCTCGCCGCGGGCTGCGTCGTCGTCGCCCTGCTCCACGTTTCGATCAACCCGTTCCTCGGTGCCTCGGCGATCATCGCCGGCGCGGCGATGCTGTTCCTGGGGATCGTCGGACTCGCATTGCGCGACGAGAACGTGCGGGCGCGTGTGGTGTGGGGTCTCGTCGGCGTCGTCGTGTCGATCCTCGCCGCGTCGGCCGGCCTCGGCCTCGCCGCGTCGCACGCCAGCTCGAAGCTGCGCGCCGGCAGCAATCTCCTCCAGGACGGGCTCGACCAGTTGCGCGCCGGGAACACCACCGGCGCCGCGCAGAGCCTCCGCGATGCCGCGTCGGATCTCGACGAGGCGCGCACCTCGTTGAACGCGGTGTGGACCCAGCCGTCACGGCTGCTGCCCGTCGTGGCCCAACACCGCGCGTTGGCCACTCGCGTCGTCACCGACGCGTCGTCGTCGGCGATCGCCGCGGCGTCTGCGCTCGACGCGGTCGACATCGACCAACTGCGTCTGGTCAGCGGATCGTTGGACGTCGATGCGTTGGCGAAGCTCGCCAAGCCGCTGCAACAGCTCGATGCTGCCGTTCGGAACCTGTCGAGCGCGCTCGATGGCGGCGACTCGCCATGGCTGATCGGTCCGGTCCGTCAGCGCCTCGACGAGGGGCGAGACAAGCTGGCCAGGGCGCTGGTCCAGACCACGGCCAGCGCAGCCGTTGCCGAGCACGGCCCCGCCCTGCTCGGTGCCGACGGTGTGCGCCGCTACCTCGTCGTGTTCACCGTTCCGGGCACGGCGCGCGGGTTGTCCGGCACGATCAGCGACTATGCCGAGATCTCGATCACCGGCGGCGTGATCAAGCAGACGGCCTTCGGGCGGGTCGCCGATCTCGTCACCGCGCTCGCAGCTGCTGGTCCGGTGCAACTCGACGAGAGCGCCGACTACTTCGCCCGCTACGGCGCTGCCGGCGCCGGCAGCGCGACGACACCCGTGGACCCTGCGTTCTGGTCGAACGTGACGATGAGCCCGGACACCCCGACGGCGTCGAGGGTGATGGCCGAGATGTACGCAGCGGCCACCAAGCAGAAGATCGACGGTGTGATCACGATGGATCCCGTCGGCGTGGCCGCGCTGGTGGATGCCGCGGGCCCGATCGTGATCCCCAACAGTGCCACGCTGACCGGCTCGCTCGGCGGCCTGCTGATCGGGCATGAGGTCTCCTCCGCCGCGTTGCAGCAGTTCCTGATGGTCGACCAGTACACGTTGGCGCCTGACGTGCGTGCCCAGCTCGACGAAGCGGCTGCCGGTGCGGCGCTGCAGCAGTTCCTCGCCGCCAAGCTGCCAGCGGTGCAGGAGCTGGCCGACGCGCTCGGTCCGGCTGCCACCGAAGGTCACATCACGTGGTGGGCGAGCCGGGATGACGAGGAGGCCGCGTTCGTCTCCATCGGCATGGCGGGGGCGTTCCCGACGATCGACAACGCCACGCCACCGAGGAGCGACGGACTGGCGATCGTCAGCAACGACGCGGGTGGCAACTCCCTGGACGCGTACCTGCAGCGGACCGTGGCCTACGACGCGTCGTACGACGCGGGGACAGGTCGGATCGTCGGCGACGTCACCATCACCCTGCACAACGCAGTGCCGTCCAGCTCGCTGCCGCCGGACGTGATCGGCAACGCGCTCGGCCTCGCTGTCGGCACCAACCGGATGCAGCTGAGCATCTACAGCCCATTGTCGGCGACAGCCACCACCGTCGACGGCGCGACGGTCGACCACACCGACCAGTCCGAGCTCGGCTGGAACGTCAGCACGGTCGAGGTCGACATCGCACCCGGAGCCACCCGCACGGTCACGGTGCACCTCGAGGGCACGATCATCGCGGGCGGTTACTCCCTCGTCTGGCGTCCCCAGCCGGTGACCACGCCGGACACGCTGCAGGTGCAGGTCCTCGACGGATCGCAGGCCGGCGTCACTTACGACGGGCCGTTGAACCGCACCAGCCTGATCGACGCTGCCGGCGTGACCGCCGTTCGCTGACCCTCCAGCTGCTCAGGGTCGCTGCACCCTGCGCGCCGGGTTACCGACCATCACCGCGCCAGCGGGCACGTCGCGCGTCACCACGCTGCCGGCTCCGATGACTGCGTTGTCGCCGATCGACACGCCGGGCACGATCCGTGCGCCGATGCCGATCAGGACCTGTTCGCCGATCAGCACCGAGCCACCCATCGCCACGCCGGGTGCGACGTGTGTGGCATCGCCGACGATCGAATCGTGACCGACCGACGCGTTGGTGTTGACGATGACGCCGGCGCCGAGGCGAGCCGATGCGTTGACCACGGACCCTGCGGCCAGCAGCGCACCATCGCCGATCGTTGCCGAGTGGGACACGTAGGCGCCACGGCTGACTGCGTTGGCCACGGCGAGGCCGAGCTTGGCGCAGCGACGCAGCATCGCGGCGCGGACCCGGTTGTTGGTGACGGCCACGAACGCGTGGGTGACCTGATGCGCAGAGATCAGGTCGTCGAGGTCGGCGTCGGTGCCGACGATCTCGATGCTCGGCAACGGGTTGCGGGGTCGGCTCGCCGGTCTTGCTGACGCAGCCGACGATCACGTGCTGGGGATCGTCGAGCAGGGCCTCGATGCACACCCCGGCGTGGCCGCCGGCACCGATCACGAGCACGCGCCTGGACTGCACTCGCGCAGGCTACAGCCCGGCTCGCTACCATCTCGCCCGTGGACAAGGTCGTCGTCGTCGGATCGTCGCTCGCAGGAGTCCGGGCGTGCGGAGGCCTCCGTGCGAACGGCTTCGACGGTCAGATCACGCTCGTCGGCAACGAGCCACACCAGCCCTACGATCGTCCGCCGCTGTCGAAGAAGGTGCTCGCCGGCGACTGGGAGCCCGAGCGCATCGCGCTGTTCCGCGACGGCGAGATCGAGTCGTTGCGGCTCGACCTCCGCCTCGGCCAGCCGGCCGTCGGCCTGTCGCTGGCCGACCGTGCGGTCGAACTGGCGAGCGGCGAGACGGTTGGCTTCGACGGTCTGATCATCGCCACCGGCGCCGCCACCCGACGCCTCCCTCAGCAGCTGGAGGACGACTCCGTGTTCGAGCTGCGGACCCTCGACGACTCGCTGGCCTTGCGGGCCCGCCTCGCGTCCGGCGATCAGCGGGTCACGATCATCGGTGCCGGCTTCATCGGGCTCGAGGTCGCGGCAACCGCGCGCACGCTCGGCAACGAGGTCGTCGTCGTCGAAGGTCTCCCGGCTCCGCTGATCCGCGGGCTCGGCGCGGAGATGGGTCGAGCGGTGACGACGCTGCACGACGACCACGGAGTCGCGATCCGGTGTGGCGTGTCGGTCGGTGGCATCTCCCGCGACGGTGCCGCGTTGACCGTGCACATCACCGACGGGCAGGGTGCGTCCGAGTCGATCGCCAGCGACATCGTCGTCGTCGGCATCGGGGTCAGCCCTGTCACCGGCTGGCTGGCCGACAGCGGGCTCGAGGTGCGCGACGGCATCGTCTGCGACGCAACGCTCAACGCCGGCCCGGTCGGTGTGTACGCCGCGGGCGACGTCGCGCGGTGGCCGAACGGCCAGTTCGACGGCGAGGAGATGCGCGTCGAGCACTGGACGAACGCGTCCGAGCAGGGGCTGCACGCGGCGAAGAACCTCGTCGCGGTCGCCGACGGCTCCACGCCCGAGCCCTACAGCGCAGTGCCGTTCTTCTGGAGCGAGCAGTACGGCGCGCGCATCCAGTTCATCGGTCGGGCCGCCGGCGACGACGAGGTCCGCATCGTCAAGGGCTCCGTCGAGGACCGAGCCTTCGTCGCGCTGTATGGCAAGCACGGGCGGCTACGTGGTGCGCTCGGGCTCTCGATGCCGAAGCCGCTGATGCAGTGCCGCAAGCTTGTCCTCGAACGGCTGTCGTTCGACGATGCGGTCGCCGCCGTGGCAGCCTTCTCGGCATGACCGCTGACCTGCCATCCGACCACGGCTTCGTGGGTTCGATCCCTGAGATCTACGACCGCTGCATGGTGCCGATGATCTTCACGCCGTACGCCGTCGACCTGTGCGCCCGCGTGAGTGCGTTACCCGTCGGCCCGCTGCTCGAGATCGCTGCAGGAACAGGCGCGGTGACCCGTGAGCTGGCCGCCCGCCTCGACCCCGGCGTGGACATCACCGCCACCGATCTCAACCAGCCGATGATCGACCACGCGGCGAGCGTCGGTACCAGCCGGCCGGTCACGTGGCGACAGGCCGACGTGTTCGCGCTGCCGTTCGCCGACCACTCGTTCGACACGGTCGTCTGCCAGTTCGGGGTGATGTTCTTCCCCGACAAGGCGCGTGCCTTCGCCGAGATCCGCCGAGTGCTGCGGCCCGGCGGCACCCTGCTCTTCAACCTGTGGGACTCGCTCGATCTCAACGACTTCGCGCGCACCGTCAACGAGCCGGTCGCCCGTCACTTCGGGGACGACGCGCCGGACTTCTTCGCCCGCATCCCGCACGGCTACCACGATCCGGCCACCGTGCAGGCCGACCTCATCGGCGGAGGTTTCGTCGACCGTGCGGTGTTCGATGTCGTCGCTGCGCGGAGCCGAGCCGCCTCGCCCCGGATGGTGGCCGTGGGGTACTGCCAGGGCACACCGCTGCGCACCGAGATCGTCGTCCGCGAGCCCGACGGCCTCGAGGCCATGACCGACCGGGTCGAGGCCGCGATCGCCGAGGCCTACGGCACCGCCGACCTCGACGGCGCGATCAGTGCCGTCGTCGTCACCGTCACTGCGCCCTGAGCGACGCTGTCCCAGGTCGTCTCGCGGCTGACGTAGCATTCGCGCCATGACATCGCACCTCTCGGACGTCTGGTTCTCGGTGACCCCACTGCAAGTGGCGAGCGGGAGCGGCTGCTGGGTCACCACCACCGATGGCGAGGAGTACCTCGACTTCGCCGCGGGCATCGCGGTGAACTCGACCGGCCACGCGCATCCGAAGGTGGTCGCAGCCATCGCCGCGCAGGCAGAGCGGTTCATCCACGCACAGGTCAACGTCTACAAGCACGATCTGCTCGAGCCGCTGGCGACGAAGCTGTCCGAGCTGACGCCTGACGGCATCGACAAGTTCTTCTTCGCCAACTCCGGCGCCGAGATCACCGAGGCCGCGGTGAAGCTGGCCAAGCAGGCCACCAAGCGTCCGCACATCATCGTGTTCAG
>JAOBWQ010000391.1 GCA_025463425.1 Ilumatobacteraceae bacterium
TCACCGATGCCGTGGTTGAACTGCATCGTCTCCGGCTCCGCCAGCGCGCCCTCGTGCTCGACGTAGGTTGAGGTCTCGCTGTAGACGGTGCCGGGCCCTTCGAAGTACGGAGCGTCGATGGCCAGCATGCCGGCGGGATGCTCGTCGGCCAGCGACCACAGCACGGGGTGCCCCTCGCGGATGAAGAGGCGGCCGCGGGGCTTGAGCAACGCGGCGACGACCGACGCCCAGCGCTTGATGTCGGGCAGCCAACACAGCGCGCCGACACCGGTGTAGACGACGTCGAACCGGTTCATGCCGAGCGCAGCCGGTGCGTTGTACAGCTCCGACTCGACGAAGCGCACCGGTTGCTGGCAATCGGCGGCGAGCTGACGAGCTGCGGCGAGTGCCGTCGGCGAGAAGTCGAGCCCGGTCACGCGGCCCCCGAGGCGGGCCAGCGACAAGGTGTCCGTGCCGATGTGGCATTGCAGGTGGACGACCTCCTTGCCGCTGATGTCGCCGAGTCGGGAGCGATCGAACGCGACGACGTCGCTGATGAGCGCCGGGTCGTCGATGAACCGTTGAACTCCGTAGTCGATCGACGCCACGTGCATCGCGACCCGGCTCTCCCAGTTCGCCTTGTTGATGAATGCGTACTCGTCCACGCGGATCAGCCTGCCATCCGCGTGACATGCTGACCGGGATGAGATTGAACCTTTCCGCCGACGAGGTGCTGACCACGACGCGCTCGGTGCGCAAGCGACTCGACTTCGACAAGCCGGTCGAACGAAGCGTGGTCGAGGAGTGCTTGGAGATCGCACTGCAGGCGCCCACCGGGTCGAACACACAGGGCTGGCACTGGATCGTGGTCGAGGACCCCGCCAAGCGCAAGGCGATCGCCGACATCTACAAGGACAACTTCTCGATCTACGCGAACGGCCCGCGAGCCGCGTACGAGGACGGCGATCTGCGCGCGGAGCAAGCAGGTCGAGTCACCGAGTCGGCCACCTACCTCGCCGAGAACTTCCACCGCGCACCGCTGCTGCTGATCCCGGCGATCAGCGGTCGTTTCGACAACCTGCCGGCCTTCGCCGGGGCCAGCATCTGGGGCTCGCTGCTGCCGGCCGTGTGGAGCTTCATGTTGGCCGCTCGCGAGCGCGGACTGGGCTCGGCGTGGCCCACGATCCACCTGATGAACGGCGGCGAGCAGAAGGCCGCCGAGATCCTCGGCATCCCGTACGACTCGGTCACCCAGGCCGGCCTGTTCCCGATCGCCTACACGATCGGCACGGACTTCAAGCTCGCCAAGCGCATGCCGCTCGATCCGGTGCTGCACTGGGATCGTTGGTGACCACGGAGGACGACGACACCCGCCAGTCCTCGTTCACCTATCGGTTCGACTGGGGCCTCGACGGCCTGCGCGCGCTGGCACCGTTCGCGGACTTCGTGGTCGTGGTCGACGTGCTGAGGTTCTCGACCGCCGTCACCGCTGCGTTGGAGAGCGGCTCGGTGGTGCTCCCCTACCCGTGGGACTCGGCGGACGCTGCCGCGTTCGCGGCCGATCGAGGCGCGGTGCTGGCGTCTGATCGCAGCGCCGGCGGACCGTCGTTGTCGCCGACCGACCTGCTGACCCAAGCGGCTGATCGGCGGATCGTGCTGCCGTCGCCCAACGGGGCGACGCTCGCGTTCACCGCCGCACGCCTCGGACCGGCCCGAGTCCTCGCCGGTTGCTTGCGCAACGCATCCGCCGTGGCCGCACGAGTCCGCGGCCTCGGCGGGTCCGCGGCGACGGTCGCCGTGATCGGCGCCGGCGAGCGTTGGGGCACCCACACCGGCCCACTCCGACCAGCCGTCGAGGACAACCTCGGTGCCGGCGCGATCCTCGCCGCACTCGACCCTTCCGGAGCCGTGGGTGGTCCGCGTTGCTCGCCCGAGGCGCGCGCAGCGCGAGCGGCATTCCTCGACGCGAGGCCACGACTGTACGACTCGCTGCTCGCGTCGGCATCCGGCCACGATCTGGCGCGACGCGGCTGGCACGACGACATCGCGACGAGCGCTGCACACGACGTCACCGACGTCGTCGGCGAGCTCGTCGGCGACACCTTCGTTCCGATGCCCTGACACTGCTGTTCGCATCGCGCTTGCTGAACTTCTCAGCCCTTCGGACCCCCAGGGGGCCCCACAGGTGCAAAGAACGGGGTGAGAGGCGCTCGTCAGCTCGATTCGAGGAGGCGGAGGCCGGTGGGGGCGATCGACGGCTCGGCCGTCGGCAGGTCGACGACGAACTCGGTGCGATGTGCCGGGAAGACGTGGTGGGAGTAGAGCACGGGGCGGCCGTCGGTGTCGGTGGTGATCCGCTCGCACAGCAAGACGGGCGAGCCGGTGGGCACGCCGAGCAACTCGGCGTCGGCGGCGCTGACGAGATCGGCGCCGATGGTCTGGGTCGCGCCGCGGAGCGCGATGCCGAGGAGTTCGTAGAACGGAGAGCGCTCCACGTCGCGACGCGAGAGCGACTGCGCCAGCTCGGCCGGGCACCACACCGTGACCACTGCGAAGGGCTCGCCGTCGGCCGTGTTGACCCGCTTGACCTGGAGGACCTGGTCGGTCGACAGCGCCGCGGCCACGCGCGGCGTCGGTCGCACGAACGCGAACTCGATGATCCGCCGTCCGGCCACGATGCCACTCTCGGACATCTGACCTTCGATCGTCTGCAGTTGGCCGAGGGTCTGGCGGAGTGGCTTCGTGGCGACGAACCAGCCGAAGCCCTGCCGTGCAGCGATCAGGCCGTCGTCTCGAAGCGTCTCCAGGGCCCGGCGAATGGTGACCCGACTGGCATCGAACTCGGCGGAGAGCTCGGCCTCGCTGGGGAGCAGCCGGCCGGGCGCGTAATGACCCTCGGCCACCCGCCGCCGCACCGCCGTGGCGATCTCCTGGTAGCGGATGGTCCGCATCAGTTCCCGCCGTCGATCAGCTCGATGCGGTTGCCGAACGGATCGTCGACGTGACAACGACGTGTGCCGGGGATCTCGTCGGACCAGCGCACGGTGATGTGGGCGGCTTCCAGCAGCGCCGCAAGCGCTCCGAGCCCTGCGACGACGAGCGCCGGGTGGGCCTTGCGCGCCGGGATGAACTCGTTCTCGACACCGAGGTGCAACCGCACGCCCCCGCCGCGTTCGAACCAGCAACCACCTCGCACGGCGAGTGCCGGCGGCTTGGGCACCTCCTCGAGCTGGAGCAGATCGACGTAGAAGCGTCGGGCAGCGTCCTCGCCGCCCGCCGGCATCGCCAGCTGGACGTGGTCGATCCCGAGCACCGCGAACTCGGGTGCACCCGCCCAGACGTCGAAGCGGACCTCGCCGCCCTCGCCCGCATCGGGGCCATCACCGTGGTCCGCGCTGGCGCCCGACGAGACATCCGGCACGATCGACAAGTGGTGCTTGGCCCTTTCGCTCACTTGTATTATAGTTGTCTACATAGACCGCTGAACGCAAGGGGCAAATGCCCCGGGGGAAAGGGAGCCGAACATGGCCGTCACCGCAGGAACACCGATCGAGCTCGTCCAAGGGGTGTACGGCCGTTTGACCGAGCGCAGTGCCCTCGGGCGTCAGCGCCTCGGACGGCCGCTCACCCTCACCGAGAAGATCCTGATCAACCACCTCGTC
>JAOBWQ010000042.1 GCA_025463425.1 Ilumatobacteraceae bacterium
TTGTCGAGATCCGTTCGGGGCGTCGCTGAAGCGCCGCAACCGACGAACCCGTACCAACTCCCAACCAAACAGCAACGGAGCACCTTCCAGTGAGCAAGTGGACCTTTACCAGCGAGAGCGTGACCGAAGGTCACCCGGACAAGATGGCCGACCAGGTCAGTGACGCAGTCCTCGACGCGATCCTCACCGAGGATCCCAACGGCCGCGTGGCCTGCGAGACCCTGCTGACCACCGGCCTCTGCGTGGTTGCCGGCGAGATCACCACGAAGGCCTACGTCGACATCCCCAAGATCGCCCGTGAGGTCATCAAGGACATCGGCTACGACAATGCGCTCTACGGCTTCGACGGCAACACCTGCGGCGTGATCGTCAGCATCGACGAGCAGTCCGCCGACATCGCCCAGGGCGTCGACAAGAGCGAAGAACTGCGCGGCGGCAAAGCCGGCGAGGACCGGATCAACGCTCAGGGTGCCGGCGACCAGGGGATGATGTTCGGCTACGCCTGCGACGAGACCCCCGATCTCATGCCGCTGCCGATCTGGCTGGCGCACCGCCTGGCCGAGCGCCTCAGCGAGGTCCGCAAGTCCGGAGCCGTGCCGTACCTGCGCCCCGACGGCAAGACCCAGGTCACGTTCGACTACGAGCACGGCAAGCCCGTCGCGCTGCGCTCGGTGCTGGTCAGCACCCAGCACGCCGACGGCATCGACCGCGACACCGTCATCCGCCCCGACCTCATCGAGCAGGTCATCCAGCCGACGATCCCGGCCGAGTTCGCCGATCAGGACTACAACGTCTACGTCAACCCGACCGGCGTGTTCGTCGTCGGCGGCCCCCACGGCGACACCGGCCTGACCGGGCGCAAGATCATCGTCGACACCCACGGCGGCATGGGTCGCCACGGTGGCGGCGCGTTCAGTGGCAAGGACCCGAGCAAGGTCGACCGCTCGGCCGCCTACGCTGCGCGCTGGGTCGCCAAGCACGTCGTCGCATCCGGCGCGGCCTCGCGCTGCGAGGTCCAGGTCGCATATGCGATCGGCATGGCCCAACCGATCAGCATCCTGGTCGAGACGTTCGGCACCAACACCGTTGATCCGGACGTGATCGAGAAGGCCGTCCGCAGCGTCTTCGACCTGCGTCCGGCCGCCATCGTGCGCGACCTCGACCTGAAGCGCCCGATCTTCCGCAAGACCGCGGCCTACGGCCACTTCGGTCGCAACCTCCCCGAGTTCACCTGGGAGCAGGTCAGTCGCCTGGCCGACTTCAAGTCGGCGATCGGCGCCTGAGCACCTGTTGAACCCGGAGCCACCGACGTCATCAGTCGCGCCCGGCGCGCTGGTGGCACGGGTGGTTCCTGATCTCACCGGTCTCGACCGTCAGTTCGACTACCTCGTCCCGGAGCCGCTGCGCGCCCGTGTCCACATCGGGACACTGGTGCGGATCACGCTCAACGGTCGTCGAATCGGCGGTTGGGTCACGTCGCTCGGACCGTCTGACCCTGAACGTGACCTCGCCACGCTGTTGCCGATCAACAAGGTGACCGGGATCGGGCCGGCGCAGGATGTGATCGACCTCGCCGCCTGGGCGGTCCACCGCTGGGCCGGCCGGATGCGCGCCTTCCTGGTGGCGGCCTCGCCGTCGGGCGCGGTGTTGCAGCCACCCGCCGCCGCGCATGGTGGCCCGGTGCCCGAGCCGACCGATGCACTGGCCCGCACGCTGCTGGAGCGCGGCCCGCACACCGGCGTGCTCCGCCTGCCGCCGGCTGCCGATCTCGTGCCGGTCGTGCTGGCCGCGTGCCGGCTCGGTCCCACACTGGTCGTCGTGCCGAGCGTCGCCCAGGCCCGCCTGCTGGCGACCCGTTTGCGTCGAACCGGCCGCACCGTGGCACTGCTGCCCCAGGAGTGGGCCGCGGCCGCCGGCGGTGTGGACGTCGTCATCGGCGCCCGCGCAGCGGTGTGGGCTCCGTGCCGTGACCTCGCCGCGATCATCGTCCTCGACGAGCACGACGAGGGCCTCCAGGAGGAGCGTCAACCGACGTGGCACGCCCGCGACGTCGCAGTCGAGCGTGGCCGACGGGCGGTGGTGCCGGTGCTGCTGGTCTCGCCGGCGCCGAGCGCCACCGCTGTGGCCGCCGTCGGCATCGATCACGTCGTCAAGCCGTCGGTCACCGACGAGCGTGCCGGTTGGCCGATCGTCGAGATCGTCGATCGCACTCGAGATGAGCCGTGGCAGCGGAGCCTGGCGACATCGGCGTTGATCCGACAGCTGCGCGATCCCGGGCGGGTCGTGGTGTGCGTGATCAACTCCACGGGTCGGGCCCGCCTGCTCGCCTGCCGGCGTTGCAAGGCGATCCAACGCTGCGAGGTCTGCGAGGCCGCAGTGTTCCAACGCGACGACGAGCACTTCGAGTGCGGTCGGTGCGGCACGGCCCGCCCCCCTGTCTGCCAGGCGTGTGGGGCGAGCGCGTTCGCGGCGCTGCGGATCGGCGTCAGCCGTCTTCGCGACGAGCTCGAGGCCGCTGCCGGTCGGCCCGTCGTGTCGGTCACGGGCAAGGACAGCGACACCGAGCCGCTGGCCGATGCCGGTGTGTACGTCGGAACCGAGGCGGTGCTGCACCGCGTCCGCCGCGCCGACACCGTGGCATTCGTCGATTTCGACTCGGAGCTGCTCGCCCCCCGGTATCGCGCCACCGAGCAGGCGATGACGCTGCTGGCCCGCGCCGCTCGCCTGGTCGGAGGTCGCGCCGATGGCGGGCGGATCCTCGTCCAGACCTTCCTGCCCAAGCACGAGGTCCTCGATGCCGTGCTGCACGCCGATCCGGGGCGGCTGCTGGCCAAGGAGCTCGATCGACGCCGCGCGCTCGGCTTCCCGCCCGCCGCTGCGCTGGCGGTCGTCAGCGGAACCGGAGCTGCGGAGTACGCCGGCGCGCTGCGGGCGAACGGCGTTCAGTCCGCGGAGACGTTGGAGGGCAGCGTCCTGCTGCGG
>JAOBWQ010000420.1 GCA_025463425.1 Ilumatobacteraceae bacterium
GGAATAGTTGCGCGCGCAATAATGTTCCCATTGGCATGAGCATCACCATCCAGCAACCAGAGGATCGCTTCGTCACCGACATCGGCTGGCTCGACTCGAAGCACTCCTTCAACTTCGGCCAGCACTACGACCGCCAGCACCTGCAGCACGGGCTGCTGCTCGTCAACAACGACGACATCGTCGCGGCGGGTGCGGGTTTCGGCACCCACGGCCACCGCGACATGGAGATCGTCACCTGGGTGCTCAGCGGTCAGGTGGCCCACCGCGACAGCGAGGGCAACAACGGTGTCCTCTATCCGGGCCTGGCCCAGCGGATGTCTGCCGGCAGCGGCATCCGCCACAGCGAGATGAACCCGAGCCCCGACGAGCCGGCGCACTTCATCCAGATGTGGGTCCTGCCCGACACCAACGGCGTGAAGCCCGGGTACCAACAGCTCGACATCAATGCCGAGCTCGCCAAGGGTGGCCTGGTGCCGATCGCATCGGGCAAGGGCCACGACGCGGCGATCACGATCCACCAGCGCGACGCCGTGCTGTGGGGAGCGCGGCTCCGCGCGGGCGAGGTCGTCACCCTGCCCGACGATCCGCACGTGCACGCGTTCGTCGCGCTCGGCGCGGCCGAGCTGGAGACCGGCACATCGCTGGCTCAGGGCGCAGCCGCCCGTCTCAGCGATGCCGGCGGGCTGCGAGTCACGGCGGCCGCCGACGGGACAGAGCTGCTGGTCTGGGCCACGGCTTGATCTCCCGGCGGGCGTAACCTGCCGACATGGAGATGCACTTCGCAACCGTTTGGGAATCGATCGCCGACCGCCTCGGCGACCAGGCGGCCATCGTGCACGGCGATGTCCGCCGCAGCTGGACCGAGTACGACGAACGCTCGGCGCGCATCGCTGCGGCGTACGTCGCCGCAGGCCTCGGCCCGAACAGCAAGATCGGGCTCTACCTGTACAACGGCAACGAGTACCTGGAGGCCCAGTACGCCGGGTTCAAGATGCGCGGCGTACCGATCAACGTCAACTACCGCTACCTCGACGAGGAGCTGTGGTACCTGCTCGACAACAGCGACTCCGAAGCCATCGTCTTCCACTCGTCGCTGGGCGAGCGCGTCGCACGGGTGCTGCCCCGTCTTCCCAAGCTCCAGCTGTTGATCGAGGTCGACGACGGCGGGCCGCTCGGTCAGGTGCCGGGCTCGGTGAACTACGACGCACTCCTCGCAGCCACGGATCCGATGCCGCGCATCACCCGTGCCGAGGACGACCTGTACATGCTCTACACCGGCGGCACGACCGGCATGCCCAAAGGCGTCATGTACGCCCAGGGCGGCCAGACCGGCGGACTCGTGCAGAGCAGCTTCCCGCTGCTCGGCGTCGCGGCACCCACCGACGCGTCGCTGATCGCCGGGCTCGTGGCCGACGCGATCGCCAGGGGCAACCTCGCGATCAGCATCCCTGCCTGCCCGCTGATGCACGGGACGGGCATGTGGCTCGGGGCGATGGCGCCGATGCTGATGGGCGGCACGGTCATCACCCTGCAGGCCCGGTCGCTCGACAGCGACGAGCTGCTGCGGGTCGTGCAGACCGAACGCGCGACGAACCTGGTGATCGTGGGCGACTCCTTCGCCAAGCCGATCGTGCACGCCCTCGACCACGCCACGGAGGCTGGAACCCCGTACGACACGAGCAGCCTGAAGATCATCGTCTCCTCCGGTGTCATGTGGACGTCCGAGGTCAAAGAGCAGTTGCTCGAACGCATCCCGCAGACGATGCTGCTCGACGCGATGGGCTCCACCGAGGGCACGATGGGCATGCAGATCTCGATGCGCGGCATGCCCGCCGAGACCGCCAAGTTCAGTTCGGTGCCCACCACCAAGGTCTTCACCGACGACGACCAGGAGGTGCAACCCGGCTCGGGCCAGGTCGGCATGGTGGCAGCCGGCGGCAACGTGCCGCTCGGCTACTACAAGGACGAAGAGAAGTCGGCGCGCACGTTCCGGGTCATCAACGGGCTGCGCTACTCGTTCCCCGGCGACATGGCGCGCGTCAACGCCGACGGCTCGCTGGAGCTCCTCGGCCGGGGCAGCCAGGTCATCAACACGGCCGGCGAGAAGGTCTTCCCGGAAGAGGTCGAAGAAGCTGTCAAGCGCTACGTGGGGATCCTCGACTGCCTCGTCGTCGGCATCGAGGACGACAAGTTCGGCCAGGCCGTCACCGCCGTCGCGTCCAAGGAGGACGACGCCGAGGTCACCGAGGCCGCCGTCATCGCGTCGGTCAAGGGCGAGCTCGCCGGCTACAAGGCGCCGAAGCGGATCATCTTCGTCGACGACGTGCCCCGTGCCCCGAACGGCAAGGCCGACTACAAGGCCGCCAAGCGCCTCGCGCTCGAGGGCCTCGGCCGGAGCTGACGCTGCGCGTTGAAACGGCGCCGCCGATCGTGGCACAGTGACCGCATGGCCCACCTCGTGCGCCGGTGATCTGGGGGCTCGATGCACGACTTCGTGATACGCGGCGGGTTGGTGGTCGACGGCAGTGGCGGTGCGCCGCGTCAAGCCGACGTCGCAATCGACCACGGGCGGATCTCCGAGGTCGGACGCATCGACATCGCCGGCAACGAGGAGATCGATGCGACGGCGATGGTGGTGACACCCGGCTTCGTCGACATCCACACCCACTACGACGGCCAGGTCACGTGGGACCCAACGCTCTCCCCGACGAGCTGGCACGGGGTGACGACGCTCGTGATGGGCAACTGCGGCGTCGGGTTCGCGCCCGTCAAACGCGCCAAGCGCGAATGGCTGATCGGGCTGATGGAGGGCGTCGAGGACATCCCCGGCACCGCCCTGCACGAAGGCATCCGCTGGTCGTGGGAGACGTTCCCGGAGTACCTCGACGCGATCGATGCGATGCCGCTCGCGCTCGATGTCGCAGCCCTTGCCCCGCACGGCGCGATCCGCGCCTACGTGATGGGCGAGCGCGGCGCGCGAAATGAACCGGCGACTCCCGACGATCTCGTGGCGATGGCCGCGATCGTCGTCGAGGCGATCGAAGCCGGCGCCGTGGGCGTGTCGACGTCACGGACCATCCTGCACAAGGCGGTCGACGGTGAGCCCGTGCCCGGCACGTTCGCGGCCGAGGACGAGCTGTTCGCGCTCGGCCGCGCCTTGGC
>JAOBWQ010000429.1 GCA_025463425.1 Ilumatobacteraceae bacterium
TCGGCTGGTGCGCCTGCAGGCCAGGGCGACCTCGATGCTCGCCGCGATCCCCGCGTTCGCACAGGTCGGCGTGCTGGCCCTCGGTGGCTGGCTGGCGATGCGCGGCCACCTCAGCCTCGGCACGTTCTTGGCGTTCTCGTCGTACCTCGTCCAGCTCGTCGCCCCGATCCGGATGATGGCCCTCGTCGTCGCCGCGGCCCAGCAGGCGCGTGCCGGCGGCGAGCGGATCCTCGACATCCTCGACGTCAACGCCGACGTCGTCGATCGTCCTGGCGCGACCGAGCTCGTCGACGGACCGGGCGAGTTGACCTTCGAAGACGTGCGGTTCGGCTACACCTCCGCCGAGCCCGCGCTCGACGGCTTCCGCCTGACGGTCCGTGCCGGTGAGGTCGTTGCGCTCGTCGGCGGCAGCGGGTCGGGCAAGTCGACCGTCACGGCGCTGTTGCCGCGCTTCTACGACGTGCAGGCCGGGGCGATCCTCATCGATGGCGTCGACGTTCGCGACGTCACCCTCGAGTCGTTGCGCCATCAGGTCGGCGTGGTGTTCGAAGAGGCGTTCCTGTTCTCCGACACGGTGTTCGAGAACATCGCCTACGGACGCCCGAACGCAACGATCGAGCAGGTCCGCGCCGCTGCCCGGGTGGCCGGCGCTGAAGGGTTCATCGATGCCCTGCCGCAGGGCTTCGAGACCGTGGTCGGCGAACGTGGGCTGACGCTCAGCGGTGGTCAGCGCCAGCGGATCGCGCTCGCCCGCGCGGTCGTGAGCAACCCGCGCATCCTCGTCCTCGACGACGCGACGTCGGCCGTCGACACGACCACCGAGGAAGCCATCCATGCCGCGCTGCACGACGTGATGGAGGGCCGCACCACGCTGCTCGTCGCGCACCGCGCCTCCACCGTCCGACTCGCCGATCGGGTCGTGGTGCTCGAGCGTGGCCGGATCGTCGACGAGGGCACCCACGACGAACTGCTGCACCGCAACGCCACCTATCGCGCTCTACTCGGCGATGAGACCGGCGAGCTCGCGGTCGACGACGATCCGACGCCGATCGGTGGCATCACGCCGTCGGCATGGCCGGCGGTCGATGCCGACGGAATGCTCGTCGCGCGGGTCGCGCTCTCGAAGGCGAACACCGGAGCGCCGGGAGGCGGGAACTTCGGGGCCAACCTCGCGGCCACACCGCAGCTGTTGGCGGCGCTGGCCAAGCTGCCGCCGGCCGACGACGAGCCGAACGTGGACATCGCCGCGGCCGCCGCCGAACCGCCGGAGCCGTTCCGAGTGCTGCGCTTCGTGCGTCCGTGGCGGCGGTGGCTCGGCCTCGGTCTGTTCTTCGTCGCGATGGATGCCTTCCTCACGGTGCTCGGTCCGGTGCTGATCCGTCACGGGATCGACGACGGGGTGTCGAAGCAGTCGACGCACGTGCTGTGGATCACGTCGATCGCGTTCGGGTTCGTCACCCTGGTCGACTGGGGCGCGACCTGGGCCGGCACGTACGTCACGGGCCGCACCGCCGAACGGATGCTGCTCGCGTTGCGGGTACGGATCTTCAGCCACCTCCAGCGCCTGTCGCTCGACTACTACGACAGCGAACTCGACGGTCGGGTGATGACCCGCATGACCACCGACGTCGAAGCCTTGTCGCAGCTCGTCCAGAGCGGCCTCGTCAACGCGGTGGTCGGCGTGGCGACGTGCATCGGTGTCGCGGTGTTCCTCGTCATCCTCTCCCCTCCGCTCGCGCTCGCTGCGGCGTCGGTGCTTCCTGTGCTGGTCGCGGCGACGTGGTGGTACCAGCACCGCTCGTCGAAGGCCTACCGGATGGCCCGTGAGGCGATCGCCACGGTGAACGCGAACCTGCAGGAGAACCTCTCCGGCGTGCGCGTCACGCAGGCGTACGGTCGGCAGGGTCGCAACACGTCGAAGTTCCGCGACTCCAGCGGCACCTACCTCGAAGCCCGGCTCAAGGCCCAGCGGCTGCTGGCGATCTACTTCCCAGGGGTTGGCCTGCTGGCCGACATCGGTGGGGTCGCCGTGCTGGCAGCAGGCGTCTCGCTGGTGTCCGACGGCCGCACGACCCCCGCGGTGGTGATCGCGTTCGTGCTCTACCTCAACCTGTTCTTCTCGCCGATCCAGCAGCTGTCCCAGGTGTTCGACACCTGGCAGCAGGCCAGCGCCTCGACCGCGAAGATCACCGAGCTGCTCACCACCCCGTCGCGCACGCCACCTCCGGATCACCCGGTCGCGCCGGGCCGCGTGCGCGGCGCGATCGAACTGCGCGACGTGCACCTCGCCTACGGCCGCTCCGGCGCCGAGGCCCTGGCAGGGATCAGCCTCACCATCGCTCCGGGCGAGACCGTCGCGCTCGTCGGCGAGACCGGCGCCGGCAAGTCGACGATCGTCAAGCTCCTCGCCCGCTTCCACGACCCGACCAGCGGGCACGTGTACGTCGACGGCATCGACCTGCGCGACATCGATCTCACCGCCTATCGCCAGCAGCTCGGGGTGGTGCCCCAGGAGCCGTTCCTGTTCACCGGGACCGTCCGCGACAACATCGCCTACGGGCGTCCGGCGGCGTCGGACTCCGAGGTGGAGGCTTCGGCTCGCGCCGTCGGCGCGCACGCGTTCATCGCCGATCTCGCCGACGGCTACCGCACCGCGATCACCGAGCGCGGCCGGTCGCTCTCTGCTGGCCAGCGCCAGTTGATCGCGCTCGCCCGGGCCCAGCTCGTCGATCCGGCGATCCTGTTGCTCGACGAGGCCACCGCCAACCTCGACCTCAACGCCGAAGCCAAGGTCCGCGACGCGATGGCAGCCGTCGCCGAGCAGCGCACCACCGTCCTGGTCGCCCACCGCCTCCCGACGGCACGCACCGCCGACCGGATCGTCGTCCTCACCGACGGCCTGATCGTCGAGATCGGCGATCACGACACCCTCGTCCGCAACGGTGGCCGCTACGCCGAGATGTGGGCCGCCCACCACGGCCAGCACGCCTAGCACGACCAGTTCCGCGCACGTTTTCTACCCCCAGGACGCGTGTTGTCCTGCACACAACCGCAAGCGCAGTGCTCGCGACCGTGTCTGTGAAGTGCGATGTCGCGCAGTGCCGAGCCGAGCCGAGCCGTGCCGGGGCCGGCACCCAGACGTCGGCGCTCGGTGGTGAGTGCTGGGCGTCGGTGCTGAGTGCTGGGTGACCGTTGCGCTCAGCTGTTGGCGGCGATGTGCCCGGTGACGAGGTCGACCCACAGATCCCACAGCTGCGGCGGGTAGTCGTGGCCCATGCCCGCGATCAGCTCGAACCGCGCCCCGGGGATCAGCTCGGCGGTGCG
>JAOBWQ010000447.1 GCA_025463425.1 Ilumatobacteraceae bacterium
TGAACGCAATGCGCATCGCAGCCGAAAGCTCGGGCCTCTCCCTAGAACTCCGTCGGCTGCTCGCCGATACACGTGATGCGATCGCCATCGCATCCGGAAGCACTGGCATGTACGACGCCTACGGGCGCACGACGAGCGGCCAGCTCCGGCGCACCCGCGGCACGATGTAGAAGGAGACGAGTCGAGATGAGCAGCTCAGCACTCTCGATCGCTGTCAGCGCCCTGCGCGCCCACACCTACGCCATCGAAACGACCAGCAACAACGTCGCCAACGCGGCAACGCCGGGCTACCGGCGCCAACGTGTGCTGCTCAAGGCCGGTACGCCCCGCGAGGGGGCGCTCGGCATCATGGGCTCCGGAGTGATCGCTCAAGGCATCAACCGATCGAGCGACCGGCTGGCCGACCTCCGGGTCCGCGGGTCATCGGCGCAGGCGTCCTACTTCGGCACACGCGCCGAGATCATGCAGAAGGGTGAGGACCTGTTCGGCGAGCCGGACCAGGGGATCACCAAGGAGCTCAACTCGACATGGGACGCGTTCTCGGCGATGAGCGTCTCGCCCACCGATGACGCTGCCCGCTACCAGGTCCTGTCCTCCCTGCAGGGCCTGACGACCAGGGTCAACCAGGTCCGCACCGGCCTCGATCAGCTCGACGCCGATGCCAACAGCCGCCTGCAGGGCGAGATCACCGATGTGAACGCCATCACCGCCCGCATCGCCGAGATCAACCAGTTCGCACGCATCCCGGGGGGCATGCCGCCCGACCTCGCCGACGAGCGCGACCTCGCCCTCGATCAGCTCGCGACCTCGATCGGCGCGACCTCGACGATCACCGACGACGGCCGGGTCCGGGTCACCCTCAACGGCATGGCGATCGTCGACGAAGAGCGCTCGATCCCGCTGACGGTCTCCACCGCTCCGCCGGGCCACGTGCTGCACCCCACAGGGGCCGTCACGGTCGGCGGAACCGCTGGTGGCCTGTCCACCGCGATCACCGCCGACATCCCCGCTGCACGCACCCAGCTGGACACGTTCGTGACCGGCCTCGTCACCGCACTGAACACCGCGCACGCCGCAGGCTTCACGCCCTCGGGCGCTCCCGGCGGACCGCTCCTCGCCGACTCCGGCGGGGTGTTGTCCGTCGTGGCCACGCAGCCGAGCGATCTCGCCGCCACCGACACCGCCGGTCAGGCGCAGAACGGCAAGGCCGGCATCGCGCTCGCCGCGCTGCGCGACGTCCAGGGCCCTGCCTTCCAGGCCGTCGTCACCCAGATCTCCGGCGCGGTCGCCGGGCTCGGCCGCTCCGCCGACACCTCGCAGTCGGTGTCCGACGCCGCCAGCGCCCAACGCGACTCTGCGGTCGGCGTGAACATCGACGAGGAGATGACCGATCTCGTGTCCCAGCAACGAGCATACGAAGCCGCCGCCAAGCTGGTGAGCGTCATCGACACCATGCTCCAGACCCTGATCCAGATGTGACCTGATGAGCAACATGCCTCGAATCTCGTTCCTCGGCGCCAACCGCGCCTCGCAGTTCCGGCTCCGGCAGGCGTTCGGTCGCCTCGACGTGGTCAACCAACAGGTCGCCACCGGACGGGCGTACAACCGTCCCTCGGAGAACATCTCGGCGTCCTCACGCGCCGCGGCAGTGCAGGCCCAGGTCGACCAGATGGGCCCGTTCGAGCGCTCCATCGACGACGCCCGGTCGCACCTCGCCGTGTCCGACACGAAGATGAGCCAGGCCGTTGCGCTGTACCAGCGTGCCGGCGAACTCGCCACCCAGGCAGCGAACGGGACGTACGGCCCGGATGCCCTGTCGGCGATCAAGGCCGAGATCGTCCAGATCCGCGACGAGCTGCAGTCCATCGGCAACGCGACCTACCTCGGTCAGCCGGTGTTCGGCGGCCTGGACTCGGCCAACCCGGTCACGTTCAACTCGGGAACCTCGACGTGGAACTTCAGCGGCGCGCCGACCGATCGGCTGACGCGCACCGTCGGCCCGGCCGACAACGTCGACATCTCGATCACCGCCGGCGAGATCTTCGGCAACGGCACCGACAACATCTTCGGAACGCTCGATCAGCTGGCCACCGACCTCACGGCCGGCAACTCGGCCGGCATCCAGAGCGCCATCAGCAAGATCACCACGCTGCGCACGTCGCTGACGTCCGGGCAGGCCAAGCTCGGCGCCGCCGCGAACCGCGTCGAGGAAGCCTCCAACCGCAACTCGGCGATGAAGATCACCTTCACCGCCGAGCTGTCCAAGCTGCAAGAAGTCGACCTCGCCGACGCGATCACCGACCAGAGCCGGCTCTCGATCGCCTACCAGTCCGCACTCGGTGTCACCGCCCGGGCCCAGGAGAAGACGCTCCTCGACTGGCTCCGCTAGTCGTTCGGCCGTCCTGCGAACGGCAAAGCGCCTCTTCGAGGCGGAACCCGGCACTGAACGGGGGCGATCCTGCGGCGGCCTTCGGCTGCGGCGGCCGGCCTCACGCACGCTCGGCGGCACGTCGGAGGTTTTGTGACGCGCCCGTCTGCACGGCAAACCCTCCGACGCCGACCCGCCGGAGCAATGGAGGTTTTGTGACGCCCCCGTCTGCACGGCAAACCCTCCAACGCGGTCGGGCCACTTGAATTGATGGGCGGACACAGTTTCCGGTGACCGCACGACGCGGTTCCGAATCGTTCGACGAACGGTACGAGAGGCAGGAGACGCCGAATGCACGAAGCATCACACTCGACACACAACGGAT
>JAOBWQ010000448.1 GCA_025463425.1 Ilumatobacteraceae bacterium
CCGCATCGCCCAGCGGGCGATCGAGCAGCGCCACCGCGACGCATCCCACTGACTCGGCCAAGGCAGCGGCTGGTCCCCTTCACGCCGCCCTTTCGGTGCCGGGTGGGCCGGTGGTTTGGATGGTGCCATCGGGGTAGGTGATGGTCAGGGATCGGTCTTTGTGGAGGGTGCCCGACAGCCGTCCCGCACCCAACGCCCACTCGACCTCAGGGACGTCGCCCATTGTCGATGCCCGCTTCGAGGAACGATCCGCTCCCGCCGCGATGACTTCGCTGCGGCGGCGACATCGGCGTCGGGGAACATCGACGGACACTCCTCAGCGAGTGAGTTCAACCGGCGGGTCAACTGCGCGTGACGGACATCCTTCCAACCCTGCAACCGACCCAGACACCCCAACTCGGCCTGCACCGCCGAACGATCCAACGTCTCGACATCGACAGACGCGCACCCGAGGACCTCCCCGAACAACACACCCAGATCGACATCGGAAACCATGCCCTACATCATGAACAACGGGTGCGACAGAGTTCCCACAAGCCAACGACCAGGGGCCTCGGGCCTCACGACAACGTCACCAGAGCGGATGTACGCGGCCACGCGATGTCCGTCGCAACCTTGGCGACGACGATCGCGGCCACGAGGCACAAGCTGGAGACCAAGCCGATCTCGCCCGCCAGGGCACCCGCCGTGATGACCAGCGCCGCGGATCCGTACGAGACGAGGTCGCTGCTGTGGTGGCTGCCGTGCAGCAGCGGCCGCATCAGGGCGAGCAGAAGCAGTGCTACCGCGACCGGCACCGAGATCGCCAGCGCCTGGCCGAGCGCCGACAGAGAACGACCGCCTTGCGCGTCGTGGTGCCCGGCGAGCTCGGCCACCAGAGCGATCCCGGCGCCCATCGCGGCGATCGACGCAAACAGGAAGTAGTGGCCATAGCCCCACACCCAGGACAGATGGGGGCGCTCACGCAGCATCTCGTCCGCCGCCAGCCCGAAGTACGTCCACCACAGCCCGAACATGGCAACCAGGCCGGCGCCGGCGATCACCATCAGCCGGGCCGAGATGCCGCCGGAACCGATTGCGGTGTCGATCGCGACGAATGCCGAGAGGATGCATTCGCCGAGGACGATGATCGTGAACAACCCGTAGCGCTCGGCGATGTGCTCCGGATGCCACGAGGTCATCCCGTCGCGGCGTTCGGCCCAGAACGGCCCGGCGATCTCGACCAGCACCAGGAACACGAAGCTCGCATAGCCCCACGAGGCCGGCAACGACAGCCGGAGGATCCATCCCGTCTGGGTCACGACCAACGCGGCCACGTAGCGAATCGGCGTGCGGCGACCGCCCGGATCCTGCGCCGCGGCGCGCAGCCACTGCGCTGTGAGTGCGAGCCGCATCACGATGTATCCGACCGTGATGGTCGTGAAGTTGCCCTCGAACGCGGCACGAACGCCGGACGCCAGCACGAGGACGCCTGCGATCTGGAGCAGCGTCAGCAAGCGGTAGGGCACGTCGTCGGTGTCGTAGGCAGAAGCGAACCACGTGAAGTTCAGCCACGCCCACCAGATCGCGAAGAACACCGAGAGGTAGCCGATGATCGAGTGGCGAACGTGGTCGCCGGCGAGCCCCGCATGGAGCTGCGCAGCTGCCTGCGACACGGCGACGACGAAGCACAGGTCGAACAGCAGCTCAAGGGGCGTCGACGCGCGGTGCTCCTCGTTCGGATCGCGACTGCGCATCGGCCGGACGACCGGCGCGATCACAGCCACTGCAACTCGTCGGGCGGAGGAGGCGTCGCCGCACCGCTGCGACGGGCAGCCCACGCGACAAGCGACGGCAGCAGGGCGGCGAGCTCACGGCCTGATTCGGTGAGGTCGTAGACGAACCTCCGCGGACGTTGCGAGTAGAGCGTTGCGGCCAGCAACCCCTGCCGTTCCATCCGTCGCAGGCGATCGATCAGGATGTTCGGAGCGATCCCGCCGAGGTCGGTCACCAGATCGCCGAACCGTCGCGGTCCGTCGGTCAGCGCTCCGAGCGTCAGCAGCACCCATCGGTCGCCGGCGATCTCCACGGCCTCTTGCAACAACGGGTCGGGCATGGTCACAGTCTCGCGTTCTCCGAGCCTGCATCGGATGATCGGTTGCGCGACTTCGCGATCGGCGTATAGTGAGTTGCAAATCACAAGTAACCATCCAGAACAGGGAGACCGCAGATGTCGTCCAACACATCCACGTCCGCCGCCGGGGCATTGGCAGAGATCCAGACCATCATCGGGACGATTGCTGGGGCCGCCTCAGCCGCTGTCGTCAGCGTCGGTCGCAACGGCCGCGGCACCGGGTTCGTCGTTGCGCCGAACCGCGTGCTCACGAGCGCGCACAACCTTCGTGACCAGACGGTCGCGATCACGTTCGCCGACAGCCGCACCGAGCAGGGCGCGGTTCACGCCGTCGACGCCGACGGCGATCTCATCGTCATCGATGTGCCCACTGCTGAGGTTGCACCGCTCTCGTTCGCCGAGTCGCTGCCGACGATGGGCGCTGCCGTGGTTTCGATCGGCCGTGGCGGCCACCGCACCCGGACGACGCTCGGCTTCGTGAGCGGGCTCGACCGTGCTTTCCACGGTCCTCGTGGTCGTGTCGTGCAGGGCAGCCTCGAGCACACAGCGCCCCTCGCTCGTGGCTCATCCGGTGGTCCCGTGTTCGATGTCGCCGGCGCCGTGGTCGGGATCAACACGCACCGGATCGGCGACGGTTTCTACCTCGCTCGACCTGCCGATGCGAGCCTGCAGGCACGCATCGCCGAGCTCGTCGCCGGCCACTCGGTGCAACGCCGCACGCTCGGCATCGCGGTCGCGCCGGCAGACGTCGCCGCGCAGCTCCGTCAGGCCGTCGGTCTCGCCCTCCGCGACGGCGTGCTGGTCCGCGCGATCGACGAGGCCGGTCCGGCAGGTCGCGCCGGGGTCGTTGCGGGTGATCTCATCGTGCGCCTCGGTTCGACCGAGATCGGTGGCATCGACGACCTCCAGACGGCGCTCGCGGCGCTCACCGACGACACCGTCGAGCTCGCCCTCGTGCGCGGCGCAGACGACGTGACCGTCACGGTCAGCTTCACCGACCCGTCCTGAGCGGGACCGTCGTTTGCGGGAACCACTCAGGAGTGGAGGGTGCCGGCGATGACGACGTGGTCGAGGACGGGGGCTCCCACCGCGAGGCAGATCTCCTCGGGGTGAGGGCAGTCGACGACGATCACGTCGCCGCGCTTGCCGACGTCGAGCGAACCGCAGGTGGCTTGGCGGCCGAGGCTGTAGGCGGCGTTCAGCGTCGCGCCGACGATGACCTCGCCCGGGGTCATCCGGAACCACGGCGCTGCGGTGGCCAGGGTGTTCAGCAGTGAGGTCGCGTGGATCGACGAGCAGTAGTCGGTCGCGATCGCGACCGGCACCTGCTGGTCGATGAACAGGCGCGCGTTCGCGCGCCGATCGGTCATGTAGATCAGCTCGGCGATCGGCAGCAACACCGCGACCGTGTCGGCGGCTCCGACGTCGAGGATCTCGGCATCGGGCGTGTACGTCAGGTGCTCCGCTGAGATCGCGCCACCCTGCACGGCAGTACGCCAGCCCTCCGACGGCTTCCAGGCGTCGGCGTGGACGCGCACGGGCAGCCCGAGCTGATGGCTGCGGCGGATCAGTTGCAACGCCTGAGCCGGCGTGAAGAACCCGTCCTCGACCGTGACGTCCTGGAACTCGGCCAGTCCCTGGGCGACGACCGCCGGCAGCATCTCGGTGTCGATCAGATGGGTGTAGTCGACGCCGCGCTGGACGACATCGTCGCCGAGGTCCCCGACGACCTCGCTGAAGCGCGGCACGACGTGGGCACCGAGGAACGTGACCGCGAGTTGGATGGGAGTCGACGCGCGTGAGGCATCGAGCAGGCGGAGGGCGCGCAGCTCCTCGGCAACCGTCAGGCCGTAGCCCGACTTGACCTCCAGCGTCGTCACCCCACCGGCCAGCACCCGCGCGTACGCAGCGGTGAGTCGCGCCAGCAGGGTCGTGTCGTCGGCGGCGCGGGTGGCCACGACGCTGCGCCAGATTCCACCGCCCTTGGCCGCGACCTCGGCCAGGCTCGCGCCGCCGAGCCGCTCGGCGTACTCGTCGTGGCGTTCACCGTCGAAGATCGGATGGCTGTGGCACTCGACTAGGCCCGGCAGCACGGTCCGGCCGCGGGCGTTGATCATCGGCACGTCGTGGTCGAAGTGCTCGGACAGCACCGAGTGGGTGTCACCGACCGCGACGATGATGCCGCCGCGGATCGCGATGGCACCGTCGGTGATGATGTCGAGCTCGCCCTGCGTCGCGCCGCGACGTGCCGTGCCGGAATCATGGACCTGCACCAGCGCCGAGGCGTGGACGATGTTGAGGTCGCCTGCGCTCATTGGCACCACTCCCGGATCATCGCCTCGTAGACATCGACGGCTTGGAGGTACTGGGCTTCGAACACGTACTCGTCGGGGAAGTTGTACGGCGGGTCACCCGGGCCGAAGTTGACGCCAGGCACCTCGAAGTCCTTGAGCGCGACGATGTCGCACCAGAACGGGACGCCTTGGTAGACGGGATCTGCACCGGTGACCGATCGCACCGCAGCATCGAGCGCCTCGACGACAGGCGCGTGGGCATCGATCTCGTAGGCGTGGCGCGGCCCGGACAACCAGTGCTCGCTGAACTCGACGACGGCATCGATGCGCGGATCGACCTCCAGCCGGACTCGCTCGACCATCGCCTCGACCCTGGCCTTGACGTCGTACGGGTCCTGGCTGGGCAGCAGCCGGATGTCGAGGCTGATCGTGCAGCGGTCGGGCACCTGGTTGTGCTTGGTGCCGCCGACGATGGTGCCGATGTTGAGGATCGGTCCGCCCGGCAACAACGGGTGCGGCTCGTACGGCAGCTCGGATTCGAGCCGGCGCAGCCCGGCCAGGATCGGCTCCATCGTCTCGATCGCGTTCAGCCCGAGGTGCTTGTACGTCGTGTGCGCCTGCTTGCCGCGCGTCGTGATCGTCAGGTAGGCGGCACCGCGGTGGGCGATGCCGATGGTGTTGCTCGACGGCTCACAGTCGACAGCGGCATCGCCGACGAAGCCCGCTGAGCAGAGCGAGCGGGTGCCGACGCCGCCCTCGAAGTGGCACGAGACGCCCTGGAAGATCACGTCGCCCGCCGGCCGTTGGCCGCTCTGCGCGACTCGGCGCACCGCAGCGAGTGCGGCAGCGGTGCCGGCCTTCATGTCGGCGATCCCCGCGCCGTAGACGCGGGGGCCGTCGGGGCCGTCTTCGAGCGCTGACGCGAACGGATCGCGGGTCCAGTCGTTGCTCAGCTCGTAGATGTCGAGGTGGCCGTTGAGCACGAGTGACCTGCCGCCACCGCTGCCGCGCAGCCGTGCGCCCACCGACGGCCGGCCGGGCATCGACTCGACGAGCTGCACCTCGTCGCAGCCCCAGGCGCGCAGCTCGTCGGCGAGGTGCTCGGCCAGCTCGCGTTCGCGACCCCAGATCGAGTCGATCGAGCAGACGTCGATCAGCAGTTGCGTGTCCGGGTGCGCCGCCGGACCCATCAGGCCCCGGCGCTCGACTGGTCGAACGGTGTCGATCCGCCGCGTGCCTTCTTCGCCGAGAAGCCCTTGCCCAACGCGAGCTCGGCGAGGCGCTGCACGTACAGGTCGTCGCGGAAGTGGAGCGTGAAGGTTCGTGCGTCGCGCATCATCTGGCCGAGCGGGTAGCGCTCGTGCGCAGCGCGGGCCCCGACGATGTCGAACCCCTCGTAGGGGATCGACAGCACGGCCGCCTTGCACAGGTGCATCGTGCGCACGGCATCGGCCTCGGCAGCATCGAAGTCGTCGCCGCGGTCGAGCCGCGCTGCAGCGGCCGTCAGCCCGGAGCGGGCGGCGTACAGCTGAGCGTCCATCCGCCCGAGGCGCACCTTGACGGCTTCGGAGTCGCGCAGGTCGGGGCGGTCCTTGACGTAGTCGCAGATGAAGTCGAAGGCTGCCTGCGCCGCACCCAGGTGGTTGGATGCGTAGGCGCACGAGAACGTGCGCGGGTCGTTCTCGATCCAGCCGCCCGGCTGGCCGACGACGTTGAAGTCGGGCACGAACACGTCGTTGAACTTGATCCCGCACGACACGGTCGAGCGCATCCCGAGCATCTCCCAGTCGTCGAGGATCTCGACACCGGGGGAGTCCTTCGGCACCACGGCGAAGACCATGCGCGACGCATACGGCGTGTCGCCCTCGACGGCGCACCACACCATGAGGTACTTGGCGATCGCCGAGACCGAGGTGAAGGCCTTGCGCGCGTTGAGCCGGTAGCCGCCGTCGACCTTCTGCAGCTCGGCGTCGAGGTTCTCGGCGCCGTTCTCGTAGATGTGCGCCTCCGAGCCGAGTGATGCGCAGAACGCGCCGCCGACGATGTCGGGCATGAAGTGGGCGCGCTGCTCGGGCGTGGAGTGCCAGGCGATGATGCCTGCCGCGTGGTTGTGCACCTGCAGCAGCTGCGCAGTGTTCGAGTCCCAGTAAGCGAGCCGCTCGAGGATGCGGTACAGCCCGCTGAAGTTGCCGGGCATCCAGTAGCCGAAGCCGCCGTCCTCGACGGGCACGCAGAGCCGGTTGAACCCGGCCGCTGTGGCCTCGGCGAAGTTCTCGAACGGGAACGTCGACGTCTGGTCGAGCTCGCGCATCCGGCCACGGAAGGTCGGGCCGAGCTCGTCGACCCTGCGCAACAGCTCCTCGGTGTCCGGGATCGAAGTGGCTTGCGTCTCGGTTCTGGCGTCCGTCATGGTCATCGCAGTCCTCATCGTTTCGTCGTGATCGATGAAAACCGTAACATCGTCGATCCCATAGAGTTCCCCTATGTCATCGCTCAACCTCCGTCAGATTCGGTACGTCGTCGCGATGGCCGATGCGGGCAGCATCTCGGCCGCCGCGCGCACGCTCGAAGTGTCACAGCCCACACTGTCGAGCAGCCTGCGCGAGCTCGAGCAGTCGCTGGGCGTGTCGCTGTTCGTCCGCTCGCCGGGCAGGCCGCTCACCGAGACGGCCGAGGGGCGGGTCCTGTTGCCGGAGATCCGTCGCCTCGCCGCGCACGCCGATGACGTCGCCCAGCGTGCGTCGGGGTTGGCCGCGCCGACCACCGGCACGGTGCGGATCGGGTCGCTGGTGACGGTGGCCCCGGTCGTCGTGCCACCCCTGGTGCGTGAGTTCCGCACCGATCAACCCGAGGCTGCGGTGACCGTGACCACGGCTGATCAGCGGGCACTGCTGGCGGGCCTCGACAACGGCGACCTCCACATGGCGCTGACCTACGACCTCGACATCGACGAGGGCGTCGACTTCGTGCCGATCGCGCAGGTCGCTCCGAAGGTGCTCCTGTCGTCGGCCCATCCACTCGCCGGTCGGCGTTCGGTGCACCTCGCCGCGCTGGCCGACGAGCCGTTCGTCCTCCTCGACCTCCCGGTGAGCAGCGACTACTTCCAGGCCGTGTTCCTCGCCGCCGGGGTCAGCATGCGCCCGTCGATGCGCTGCACCGATCTCAGCTTCGTGCGCGGTCTGGTGGCCGAACAGCTCGGCTACTCGGTGGTGAACCTCGTTCCGTCCCAACGCGGCGACGACGGACTTTCCTATGTCTCCATCGATGGTGCGGTGCCGCGGCTGCAGCTCGGGCTGGCGATGGCGCGCCGCACGCTGCCCGCTGCAGCCGAGGAGTTCGCGGCGCTCGTCCGCCACCGGCTGCCGAAGCTGCTCACCACGCGCACGGGCCGGCGCGGCTGAGCTCGTCCGGCGTCAGCCCTCGAACGTCAGCGACAGAGGGCGTCGATCAGGCGGGGGAGGAAGGCCAGGCAGGCCTGGAGCTGTTCGATCGACACGTGCTCGTCCGGTCGGTGTGCGACGCCGATGTCGCCGGGTCCGCAGATGAGGACCGGCGCGTCGACTGCCGCGGCGAAGAGGCCTCCCTCGGTGCCGAACCCGACGGGGACGCTCTGGCCGCGATCGGCGAGGCGCTCGACGACAGCGACGACGTTGACCGTGCGGTCCGTCATCAGCGCCGGGTACCGCGTGATCTCCTCGATCTCGATGCCGCCACCGACGTTCACCAGAGCGAGGCGTTCGCGTTCGAGGCAGTCCCACACCGGTCCGAGCAGCTCGTCCGGGTCGAACGCCGCCGTGTGGCGGAGCTCGAACGTGATCTCGCACCAGTCGGCCAACACGTTCAGTGCGGTCCCACCGTGGATCGTGCCCACGTTCACGGTCACGTCGGCAGAGAGTTCGCCGGATGCATCGCGGGTGGCCGTTGCCAGATGGGCCTCGGCGACCGCGTCCAGCGCAGCGATGACCCGGGCGGCCGAACCGATCGCGCTGGGCTGGAACGGCGACAGGCTCGAGTGCGCGGCTCGGGCCGCGAAGTCGAGCCGGTAGGCCACCTTGCCGAGGTGGGCGTGACGCGGTCGCATCATCGTCGGCTCGCCGATCATCACCAGGTCCGGGCGGACGGCACGATGTCGCGCTCCGGCGGCGAGCTGGTCGAGCAGGCTGCGCACACCGACGCAGCCGACCTCTTCGTCGTAGGACAGGGCGATGTGCACCGGCCGGACGAGCGCTGACCCGTCGAGCACCTCGACCGTCGCGAGGACGCACGCGATGAACCCCTTCATGTCGGCAGTGCCGCGACCGGCGACACCTCGACCGGCGGCCAGGTCGACCGGCGTCATCTCGTAGGCGGGAGTCGCCCATCCCTCGCCGGCCGCCACGACATCGGTGTGGCCGGACAGCAGCAGGCCGCCCGGCTGCTCGGGCCCCACCGTCGCGAGCAGGTTGGCCCGTCCCGGAGGGCCGTCGATGATCGACACGGCTGCCCCGAAGGTGCGCAGGTGGTCGGCGGTCCATTCGATCAGCGCCCGGTTCGACGTGCGGCTCTCCGTGGGCAGCGTGACCAGGTGCGCGAGCAGCTCGAGGGTCCGGTCCAACCCGGCCGAGCCGATGTCGCCGAGCGGTTCGTGCTGCACCGTGCGAATGTACCCCGGGCCCGGCCCGGAGGCCCGCGAGCTGCTCGCCCCGTCGGGCGCGCGGGCGGCACCGGAGCGCTGGTGAGTAGCCGGGTCGAGGCAAATGAGCACCGTGTGCTCACGCCATCGCTGCTGTTCAGTGGTCCAGTAGGACCATGAAGACCTCCGCCAGCGACGTCAGCGCCCTTCGCGCCAACTACATCGCCATCATCCGGCCCCTGGTGGACAGCGTGGTGCTGGCTGAGCTGCGCTTCGACTCGACGCGAGGGTCCGATGTGAACGACGAGCTGTACCGGCTTCTGCTCGGCGGCCTGCGATGAGCGACGCACGAACAGGCCGGATCGAGGCAGTCCGCTGGGCCATACTGTTGCGATCACAGCGGCGCCCATCCCCTTCATCGCGACATCGGGCCCGATCGGGTCCTGGCCATGCATCGGCCGCGCCCAGATCGTCTCGCGAGTCGTCGCATCGGTCGGTGCGTCCGGGCAGGGTGGATCTCGCTCGGCATCTCGGATCGGCGCCGCGCTGGTCCGTGGTCCGCTCGGTGGCGGCAAGACCAGGCTCATCGACGAAGTGGTCATCTCACTCGACGCCAAGGGTCGGGTCGTTCGGCGAATCGTCGCCACGTCTGCCACGTCGTCCGTCCCGTTCGGAGCCGTCGCTCACCTCCTGCCCGTCGGCGCTCGAGACAGTGCGGACCCGCTCATGCTGATCGCCTCGCTCCGGGACGTGCTGGCCAGCGAGGGTGAGCAGCGGCCGGTGCTCGTCATCGACGACGCACCCCTGCTCGACGTCGCGACCGCCGGTGTCATCGCCGCGCTGGCCGGCGCGGGAGTGGTCCACGTCGTCGCCTCGGCCCGTGACGACGAACCGCTGCCCGATCCGCTCGTCGACGTGCTGCTCGGTGACGGCGCGTTCGGCGTCACCCTCGGCTCGTTGACCGAAGACGACATCGACACCCTCCTGCACCTCGTGCTGGGCGGGCCGGTCGACGGCGCTGTGCTCCTGTCGATGCGCGACCGCAGTGAGGGCAATCCGCTGTTCCTCCGCGAATTGACCAGGAGCGCGCTCGATTCCGGTGCCCTCGCCGAGGTCGGAGGCGTGTGGCGACTGCGCGGCGATGCACCCGGTTCGAGCCGGCTGCGCGAGGTCGTCGAGAGCCGTCTCGATGTCGTCGCCCCCCTCATCCGTCCAGCGCTCGAGCTGCTCGCGTTGTGCGATCTCGCCGATCTCGACGAGTTGGAAGCGATGGTCGGCCTCGAGGCCCTCGTCGAGCTCGAAGCGCGCGGCCTGGTCCGCATCGTCTCCCGCGGCAGGCGCCAGTTCGCGGCGCTCGGTCATCCGCTGCACGGCGAAGCGATCCGGATGGCGCTCCCGGCGATGCGCTCACGCCTGCTGCTCCGCGGTCACATCAAGTGGGTCGAAGACCACTCGTCGCTCGAGGGCGACGATGCGCTGCAGTTGGCCATCTGGCGCCTCGATGCCGGCCTGCCGGCCGACCTCGACAGCCTCCTGCGCGGTGCCCAGCTCGCGGCCGCTCTGCACGACTCGCGCAGCGTCGTGCGCGTCGCCGGACCGCTGTTCGCCCAGCGGCCGACCTCGGAGAGCGGCTGGCTGCTCGCCGACGCGCTGTTCCAGACCGGCCAGATGATCGAGTCGTTCACGATCATCGATCAGGCGATGGTCCTCGACGGGCCCTCGCACTACCGGGTCGACCTCGCCGTCGTGCGCGCGACGATCTTGCTTTGGGGCCTCGGCGACGCGGACGCCGCGCTGACCACGCTGCAGAACCTCCGCAGCGATCCGCGGATGAATGACGACGACCAGGCCCGGCTCAGCGCTGAGTACGCGTCGGTGCTCGTCAACGCGGGCCGGCCGGCCGAGGCGCGGCACCTGCTCGAGTCAGCGGCGCGCAGCGCGCAGCTCCGTCTGCAGCTCGGCGCAGCGACTTCCTACGCCGAGGTGCTGGCCATGGCGGGGCACACCGCGGAAGCGATCGCCACCGGCGACCGCGCCATCGCCACCCGACCGAGCGAGGGCATCAGCGGCGTCGCCGGCGTCGACGCGGTGCGTGTGGCGAAGACGTTCGCGCTCATCGAGCAGGGCTCGCTCGCAGCAGCGATCGAGCTCGCCGAGGGCGAGTACGAGCGTGCGGTCGCCGCTCACCGGCCGTTGAGCCAGTACTGGTTCACCCTCCTGATCGGCCGCGCTCACCTCTGCGCCGGCGCGGCGACATCTGCGCTCCGCGCGTTCACCAGCGCTCGGGCGCTCGGCATGGACGCCGGCCTGGCCGGTCCGACCCGCCCGGCCGTGGTCGGTGCGGTCGTCGCGCATTCGCTGCTGCAGAACTCCGCAGCAGCCGACGCAGCCCTCGCGCAATGCGATGCGCTGCCTCCGTTCGAGTTCATGGGCCCGGAGCGCCACCTCGCCGTGGCCTGGGCAGCCGTGGCACGAGGCGACCTGGTTGGCGCGCGCGAGCTGTTGCTGGAAGGAGCCGGACCCGCTGCCGAGTCCGGTCACGTGACGAGCGCGATCTGGATGTTGCACGACGTCGCCCGGCTCGGTCGTCCCGGCGACGTGCTCGAAACGATCGCCGCGCTGGCCGAGGGCTGCGACTCCGAGTTCGTGCGGGTCCGCGTCGCACATGTGCGCGCGCTCGTCGATCGTGACGTCGTCGAGCTCGGCCGAGCCGTCGACGCGTTCGAGGCGATCGGCGCCAACCTGCTCGCCGCCGAAGCTGCGGTGGCCGCCTCCGACCTCGCCCGCGAGCGCGGCGACCAACGTGCCGCGGCGGCGCTGACGGTCCGCGCCGAACGACTGGCCGCGCTGTGCGAAGGGGCCAGTTCGCCCTCGCTGGTGGTCGCGAGCGGGGTCGTCGACCCGCTCACCGATCGAGAGCGCGAGATCGCCTTCCTCGCCGCCAGCGAGCTCACCAGTCGGGAGATCGCCGACCAGCTGTTCTTGTCGTACCGCACGGTCAACAACCACCTGCAGCACATCTACGACAAGCTCGGCATCCGAGGTCGCTCAGAGCTCCGTCAGGCGCTCGGACTGGGCCAGGACTGAGCGATGGACAACCACAACATCGCTCTGGTGCAGGCCACGTTCCACGCGGTCGCGCCGATGGCCGACGAGTTCTCGGCGGCCTTCTATGCCCATCTCTTCGAGCTCGATCCATCGCTGCGGTCGATGTTCCCGAGCGACCTCACCGGCCAGCGCCGGAAGCTGGTCGACGAGCTCGCCGCGATCGTCGACACGATCGGGCGTCTTCCCGTGCTCGTCGCGAGGACCACCGAGCTCGGCCGACGGCACGTCGACTACGGAGTCGAACCGCACCACTACGACCTCGTCCTCGACGCACTCATGCACGCGTTCGGCGTGTGCATCCCCGAGCGGATGACCCCCGAAGTCGTCGTGTCGTGGCGACGCGCCTACAACCTCGTCGCCGAGACGATGCTCTACGGCGCAGCACACGGAACCGCTCACGCCTGACCAGCAGCTTGACGTTTCGCAAGGATGCGCAAACGCAGCCGTGTGACGTGACTATGGTTCCGCGTCATGAGCACTCCAGCACCACCACCATCAGGCAACACCGGCATCGAGATCACGGCGAGCTTCTTCGTCCTTGCCTTCATCCTCAACTTCTTCAAGCCCGTGTTCACGGTCGACGGCGTGGCGTCCAAGCAGGCGTGGCGCACACCCACGTTCATGCCGACGTCGCCCGGGCAGCACCAGGTCCAGGTCCACTTCCCGTACCTGATCATGAAGACCTGCGGCAAGGCCAACACCACCGTCGACGTGGCCCCCGGACAGGTCGTCAAGCTCGCCTACAAGGCTCCGTGGCTCCTCTTCCTCGGCGGCAAGCTCAAGACCGTCGCCTGACCACGGCTGACCTCGCCCCTCCCCGTCCGCGCTGAGTAGCTTGGCCCCGCTCGGGCCATCGGGCCGGCAGCACGAGGGGGAGCGGATGAACAGGTTCGACGGACGACGCATCATCGTCACGGGCGGAGGCTCGGGCATCGGCCAGGGCACCGTCAAGCGGCTCCTCGCCGAGGGCGGCACCGTGCACGCGGTCGATGTGAACACGGCGGGACTGGCCGTCACGACGGATGCCGCCGTCGCTGACGGCAACGCCGACCGTCTCACCACGGGCACCCTCGACATCTCCGACGAGGCCGCGGTCGGTACCCAGGTCGCTGCCGCGGTCGAGCACCTCGGCGGGCTCGACGTGCTCGTCAACGCGGCAGGGATCATGCGCGTGTCGCACACCCTCGACTGCTCCCTGGAGATGTGGAACCAGGTGATCAACGTCAACCTGACCGGCACGTTCCTGATGACCCGCGCTGCATTGCCGGCACTGCTGGCCACGGGGCGTGGCGTGGTCGTCAACTTCAGCTCGACGTCGGCGACGTTCGCCCATCCCTACATGGCGGCCTACGCAGCCAGCAAGGGTGGCGTCGACTCGTTGACTCACACGCTGGCCGTGGAATACGCCAAGCAGGGGCTGCGCGCTGTCGCGGTGGCACCCGGCGGGATCACCAGCGGGATCACCGAGGACGCCGGACGGATGATCCCCAAGGACGCCGACTGGTCACTGTTCTCGAAGATGAACGCCATCGTCTCGTCCGGTTTCGGTGAGCCCGCCGACGTCGCCTCGGTCATCGCCATGCTCGCCAGCGACGACGGCCGGTGGATCACCGCCACCTCCGTCCGCATCGACGGCGGCGCCCACGGGTAGGGGTTCGCAGCCGTCGACAGGGCGGTCAATGCTTCGCCGTCGCTGACGCTCCGGGCCCGCCGGCGGTCGGGCGCTGCGGCAGCGGGCGTCTACTTCTTGGCGAGCATGACGTCCGCGCCGAGGACGGGCTCGAGGAAGGGGCCGAAGTCGGGGCCGCGGCGCAGACCGTGACCACCATCGACGGCGATCGAGACGCCGGTGATCCACCGTGAGTCGGGGCCGATCAGGAACCGGGCGAGCGCGGCGACGTCTTCGGGCTCGCCGACGTCGCCCATCGGGGTCTGGGTGATGTAGCTGTCGTAGACCGGGCTGTCACGCGGGATGCCGGCCATGATCTCGGTCGAGATGAAGCCGGGGCGGATCGCGTTGAAGCGCACGTTGACCGCGCCGTACTCGTCAGCCGCGTTGCGCATCATCTGCTCGATGCCGGCCTTCGACACGGTGTAGGCGCCGAAGTACGGATGGGTCACGTAGCCGGCGATCGACGACATGCCGACGAACGAACCGCCACCCGCAGCGACCAGATGCGGCACCGAGTGCTTGATGCACAGCATCGTGCCGACGACGTTGAGGTGCAGCGTCTCGATGAACTGCTCGGTCTGGGTGAGGTGATAGGGCCCCATGCCTCGCGAACCGCCGGCGTTGGCGACCACGCCGTCCAGCGCGCCGGTGGGCTCGAGCGCGCCGGCGACCATCCGCTGGACGTCGTCCTCCTTGGTGACGTCGCCGACCACATAGCGGGCGCTTCCGCCGTGCCCACTTGCGTCGGCGGCAGCTGAGATCGTGGCAACCGCCGAGACGAGTGATGCCTCCGTGCGCCCGGAGATCGTGACTGCGGCACCGTCGGTGGCCAGGCGGACAGCGCATGCCGTGCCGATGCCGGTGCCGCCGCCGGTGACCAGAATTGCGCTGCCTTCGAGGCCGCCCGTCAGGATCGTGTGCTTCGTCATGTCGGCCGACGGTAGTCCGCAGGCGCGGTTCGGCATGATACGAAAGGCACCGGCCGAGCACGAGAGGATCGCGATGAGCAACAACTGGGGACGATGGGGCGACGACGATCAGCGGGGAACGCTGAACCTGATCACGCCCGAGGCCGTCAAGGCATCCGCGCTGCGGCGACGCACCGGCAAGGTCTACTCCCTGGCCATCGAGCTCAGCCAGGCATCGGTTCCCGCGGTGCACGATCGTCCGCTGATCGAGCGCTACACGCTCTCGTCGTTCGCCGACATCGGCCGGGTGCCACCGTTCTTCGAGATCGGCGAGGGCGTCGGCGCCAACGAGGACGTGATCGTGATGCCCAGCCACGTCGGCACGCACATGGACGCGCTGTCGCACGTCGCGTCGGAGCACACGATGTACAACAACACTCCCGTCGGCACGTTCACGCCGCGCGGCGGCGCGGCCAGGCTGGGCATCGAGAACACGGGCAGCTTCGCCGGCCCGGCCAAGCTGCTCGACGTCGCCGGCCACGTCGAGGCCACCACCGGCGAGCCGATGTCGATGAGCACCAGCATCGGTGGCGAGCTGTTGCAGGCATGCGCGGACGCGCAGGGCACGACGATCGACGCGGGCGACATCCTCCTCGTCCGCACCGGTTGGATCGAGCACCGCAACAAGCACCTGCCGCCGGAGCAGGCGTGGATGCAGGCCGGTCTCGGCATCGACTCCGTCGAGTTCATCCGCGACCACGGGATCAGCGCGGTCGGCAGCGACAACTCGGCGATCGAGCCGATCCCGTTCGACGAGAACAAGTTCCTCATCGTGCACATCGAGCTCTTGCAGCAGCTGGGCATGACGCTCATCGAGCACCTGTGGCTCGCCGATCTCGCGGCGGACCAGTGCTACGACGTCCTCCTCGCTGTGGGCGGCCTGCTGGTCACCGGCGCCACAGGGTCACCGGTGAACCCGATCGCGATCGGCTGACGAGCCGTCCTGTCGACCGTCGGGAAGCCTCCCGACAGGAGCCGACACTCTTCCGAGACCGGCCGGGAAGTATTTCTGACGCCGCGTCAGATCCGTGTTACGGTGCCCGCACCAACACACTGGATCTCGGGGGGGATTTCATGCGTCGTACTGGTCACCGCTTTGCGGCCGTTCTCGTGACGCTCGCGTTCGTTGCCGCTGCATGCGGCAAGGATCGCGAATCGTCGTCGTCGACAGCTGCGCCCACCACCACCGCTGCTGCGGCCACCACCGCGGCGCCGACCACTTCGGCCGCGCCGGAGACGACCACAGCGGCGTCGGCGGACACCACGCCCGCTTCGGAGGTCGCCGGCAGCACCACACCGGACACCGCAGCCGACACGACGCTGCCGCCCGAGACCACCACCACGCTGCCCGCGGCCGACATGTTCGGTGATGCACCGTGGCCGTGCAGCCCTGGCGACGGCAACAACGCCGACGACGGCAGCGAGGTCGGCGTCACCAAGGACGGCATCCAGATCGCCACAGGCGATGATGCCGGCTACGCCGGCTCGCCCGGTCTCAACAGCGAGATGACCGACGCGATGAAGGCGGCCGTCGCCAAGTGCAACGAGCTCGGCGGCATCAATGGTCGCCAGATCACGCTGAAGTACTACGACGCCGCACTGTTCAACGTCGGCCCGGCGATCCAGCAGGCATGCGACGACAAGAACTTCTTCCTGGTCGGCGAGGGCTGGGCGTTCGACTCGAACCAGGAGGAGACCCGCCTCGGCTGCGGCCTGCCGGCGGTGCCGACGTACGCGACGAGCGCAGCCTTCGCGCACGGCAAGGATGTGTACGCCTCGTTGCCGACGCCGTCGGACGAGACCCCCGTGGGGCTGTACGTGCAGTTCGCCAAGCTGTTCCCGGACCGGGTCACCAAGGCAGCCGCGCTCGTCGGTGCGTTCGCTGCGACCCAGGAGTCACGTGACCGGGCCATCGCGGGCTCCGAGCAGTTCGGGTGGACGTGGGTGTCGAAGACCATCGAGTACAACCCGGTCGGCGAGGCCGACTGGACGCCGTTCGTGAAGCAGATCCAAGACGCTGGCGCAGGCGTCGTCTACTGGTCGGGAACCTGCCTGCCGAGCCTGCAGCTCTTCATGCAGGCCGCCAAGGCGAACGGGCTGGACATCCCCGTGCTGACGGAGGCGAACCACTACGCATCGGTCTGCGCCCAGGCGAACGCGGATGGCGCGATGAACAACGTGTACGTGCGTGTGGCGACGATCCCCTTCGAGGAGGCCGACGTCAACAAGGCCACCCAGGACTACCTGGACCTGATCCAGAAGTACGGCGGCAAGACATCGCTGTTGGCGACCACGACCGTGTCGTCGTTCCTGCTGTGGGCCCAGTCCGCCTCGGCGTGTGGCGCCACGCTGACCCGGGCATGCACGCTCGACAACCTCAAGAACACGCATTCGTGGACCGGTCACGGTCTGCATGCTGAGTCCGATCCGGGCGGCAACCATCCCTCATCGTGCAGCGCCTTGCTCAAGCTCGACGGTACGAAGTACGACCGGGTCGTGCCCGCCGAGCGTGGCACGTTCGAGTGCGAGGACGGCTGGATCGCGAAGATCGACACGCCGGCGCTCGAAGCCGCCAAGCTCGACGCCAATCGCATCTCCCAGCAGTTCGCGACAGGGGGCTGACCAGCAGGATCAAACTCAAACCGCATGAAATGGCGTTTCTGACGCTCCGTCAGTTTCTGACGGAGCGTCAGAAACTGTTACCGTCCTCCCGACCACAACCTGTTCGGGAGATTTTTGCATGCGAAAAACAAGAGTTCGATACATGGCCGCGGGAATGGCGCTCGCCATCATGGCGACGGCCTGCGGCAAGGATCGAGACAAGACCGTCGAGTCGACCGCGGCCCCCACCACGGTCGCCGCTGCAGCCACGACGGCGGCCAGCACTGCGGTGACGACCGCGGCGAGCACCGCTGACACCACGGGTGCCAGCACGGCGGACACCAGCACCGCGGACACCACGTCTGGATCGACGGCAGGCACGACGGCGGACACCACGGGCGCCGGCACGGCGGACACCACGCCGTCGACCGAGGCAGCTGCGACCGGCCCGATGTTCGGCGACGCGCCCTGGCCGTGTGGCGCGGGCGACGGCGCCAACGCCGACGACGGCAGCGAGGTCGGCGTCACCAAGGACTCCATCCAGATCGCCAGCGGCGACGACGCCGGCTACGCGGGCTCGCCCGGCCTCAGCCACCAGGTCACCGACGCGATGAAGGCACTCGTCGCCAAGTGCAACGACCTCGGCGGCATCAACGGTCGCAAGATCGATCTCAAGTACTACGACGCAGCCCTCTTCAACGTCGGCCCGGCGATCCAAGGGGCGTGCGACGACAAGAACTTCTTCCTCGTCGGCGAGGCGTGGGCGTTCGATTCCAACCAGGAGGAGATCCGCCTCGGTTGCGGCCTGCCTGCCGTGCCGACGTACTCGGTCAGCGCTGCGTTCGCGATGGGCAAGGACGTCTTCCAGGGCACCCCGAACCCGGCCGACCAGACGCCGGCCGGTGTGTTCGCGATGACGGCGGCGGCGCTGCCGGACGCGGTCAAGAAGGTCGGCACGCTCGCGGCCGGCTTCTCCGCCACGCAGGAGACGCGCGACAAGGTCGTCGAAGCCGCGCCGAAGTTCGGCTGGGGCTTCTCCGAGACGACGCTCGAGTACAACCCGGTCGGCGAGAGCGACTGGACGCCGTTCGTGAAGCAGCTCCAGGACGCAGGCTCCACGGCCGTGTCGTTCTCCGGCACCTGCCTGCCCAACCTGCAGCTGTTCGCCCAGACCGCGAAGGCAAACGGGCTCGACGTCCCGATCTTCGGCGACTCGAACTTCTACGAGGCCCAGTGCGCGGCGGCGAACACCGACGGCGCGCTCGACAACCTCTACACCCGCATGGCGTTCATCCCGTTCGAGGAGGCCGACGTCAACAAGGCCACCCAGGACTACCTCGACCTCATCACGGCTGCGGGCGGCGACACAGCGCTGCTCGGCGCGCAGACGACGTCGTCGTTCCTGCTGTGGGCGACGGCTGCGTCGGAGTGCGGTGACACGCTGACCCGGGCGTGCACGCTCGCCAACCTCAAGGCGATCCACAGCTGGACCGGTCACGGCCTGCACGCCGAGACGGACCCCGGCGACAACCATCCCCCGTCGTGCAACGTCTTGATGCGGATGCAGGGCACCACCTACGTGCGCGTCGCTCCGGTGAAGCGGGGCACGTTCCAGTGTGATTCTTCGTGGATCGCGCCGATCACGAGCACGGCCGGTCTGTTGGCCGCAAAGGTCGACGCGGACCGCATCTCGCAGCAGTTCACGGGCGGCTGATGCCTGAGGTTCCTGCGGCGAGATCGTCGCAGGAACCTCGGAGCACAGCGCTGTTCCGGATCGATGCGGGTCGTCGGAAATCAGAGCCCTTCTGATTTCTGACGGCCCGTCAGATCCTGTTATGGTGACTCGACCAATTGGTTGTCCGGGGGGATTCTTTGATGCTTCACAGCGGGGATAACTGAGCGCGTGCAAGACTTTCTCGCCTACACCGTGCTGGGGCTGTGCCTCGGGTCCGTCTATGCCATCGCCGCGACGGGTCTGGTGGTCACCTACTCGACGTCCGGCGTGTTCAACTTCGCCCACGGCGCCGTCGCGACCTTCAGCGCGCTGATCTTCTGGCAGCTCCGCTTCGACTGGGGCGTTCCTGCGCCGATCGCGATCTTCCTGACGATCTTCGTCTTCGCCCCGGCCATCGGCGTGATCCTGGAGACGGTGGTCATCCGCGGGTTGCGGGGCACCAGTGAGGTGACCCGTCTGGTCACACCGATCGCCGTGCTGCTCGGCGTCAACGGCGCCGCGACGTGGATCTGGTTCCGCAGCGGCAGCCGGAACATCGTGCCGAAGAAGTTCTTCGGCGGCAGCAACATCAAGATCCTCGGCCAGGCCGTGTTCTACCACCAGCTGATCGGCGTCGCCCTCGCCGTCATCATCGCCGGGGCGCTCTACGTGCTGCTGTACCGCACCCGCACCGGCGTCACGATGCGGGCCACGGTGGACGACCGCACCCTGCTGATGCTCAACGGCGACCGCCCCGATCGCGTGAGCGTGACGAGCTGGGCCATCGGTGCCTCGCTGGCCGGTCTCGCGGGCGTGCTGCTCTCACCGCAGCAGGGTGCGCTGCAGATCTTCGCGCTGACGTTGTTGATCTTCGATGCCTACCCGGCCGCGATCGCCGGTCGACTGCGCAGCGTGCCACTGACCTACATCGGCGCGATGGTGCTCGGCCTGTCGAAGCTGTACTTCGACTGGATCTCCGACGCCGGCCAGAAGTGGCTCGCGCTGCGCAACATGCGCAACGCGATCCCGGCGCTGCTGCTCTTCGGCGCGCTGCTGCTCCTGCCCCAGGATCGCCTCCGCGGGGCCATCGTCACGAGGACTCGAGAACGGTTCAACGTCCCGACGATGAAGCAGGCCGTCGCGTGGGGTGGTGTGCTCGTCGCGGTCATCTACATGCTCCAGAAGCTGATGTCGGGCTCCGCCGTCATCAGCCTGGCCGACGGCATGGCCCTGTCCCTGTTGGCGATCTCACTGGTGCTGCTCACCGGCTACGCCGGCGAGATCAACCTCGCCATCTTCACCTTCGCCGGCATCGCGCTGATCGCTGCATGGCAGTTCGACGTCGGTCCGCACGGCCTGGCCACGAAGACGTCGCTCTCGGTACCGGCGATCCTGCTGGCGATCTGCGTGTGCGCGATCGTCGGCGGCTTGATCGCCCTCCCAGCGTTGCGGCTGCGCGGCCTCTACCTCGGCCTCGCGACGTTTGCATTCGGAATCGTCGTCTATCAGCTCGTGTTCTTGCAGACGGCACCGCTGAAGGGGAACCTCTTCGGCTGGCACTTCACGATCAACCTCTACTCGACCGGTTCGCTGACGATGCCCAGGCCGCACTGGTTCGGCATCAACTTCAACGATCAACGCAACTTCTTGATGCTCATGACGGTCACGTTCGCCGTCATCGGCATCGGCCTGATCGCATTGCGTCGCAGTGCGTACGGCCGAATGGTGGTGGCGATGAAGGACAGCCCCGCGGCGTGCGCGACGTTGGGTCTCAACGTCACCCGGCTCAAGCTCGGCGTCTTCATGCTCTCGTCCGGCATCTCCGGCCTCGGCGGCCTGATGTGGGCCTGCCAGCACCGCACGTTGCCGAACAACAACGGCTTCGACGGCTTCAGCAGCCTGACCCTGTTCATGATCGCCGTCGTCGGGGGCATCGGCTACGTCAGCGGTGCGCTGCTGGCCGGCATCTTCCTCGCCGTGCTCAGCGTCGTCGGGCCGAACGTGCTCAACAAGCTCGGCACCGACTACCCGACGCTGCACTGGCTGTTCGTGTCGGTGCTCGGCAACTTCACCAAGTTCGTCGGGCCGGCCCTCGTCGGCATCGGCCTCGGCAAGAACCCGAGCGGCATCGCCCAGCAGGTGATGGACGGCTTCCGACCGTTCAAGCGCACACCGGCCGCGGCCGGCGTCTGGGCGGCGGGCGTGGTCGGACTGTGGTTCCTCGCCTGGCGCGACGTGATCGGCAATTGGACGTTCGCGATGCTCCTGATCGCGTCGGCTGTCATCGTCCCGTTCGTGATCAAGGCGATCTTCGCCGACCGCTTCCACGACGAGGAGCTCGCCGTGCACGGCGAGGCCCTCGACCACATCGGTCTCGGCCGCGCGTTCCGCGCGTCCGATCGAGCCTCGCTCGACAACGCCCTGGGCATCCTGTCCCCCAACCCGCTGGTCAGCAGCGTGTCAGACGGAGGACACCATGTCACTTCTTGAATGTCGTGGTGTCGGGATGAAGTTCGGCGGCGCAGCTGCGCTGACGGGCGTTGATGTCGTGGCCACCGCCAACGCGATCACTGGCTTGATCGGGCCGAATGGTGCCGGCAAGACGACGCTGTTCAACTGCGTCACCGGCCTGCTGGAGCCGACATCGGGCGTGGTCCTGCTCGACGGCGACGACATCACGTCACTGCCCCCGTTCAAGCGTGCCCGGCGCGGTGTTGCCCGCACGTTCCAGCGGCTGGAGCTGTTCACGTCCCTGACGGTGCGCGAGAACATCCAGGTCGCTGGCGAGATCCGCAACCGGTGGAGCCGCAAGGACCGCAACGACGCCAAGGCCGAGTGCGACCGGGTCATCGAGCTGCTCGGGATCACCCACCTCGCCGACCGAGAGGTGACCGAGATCCCCACCGGCATGGCCCGCCGAGTGGAGATGGG